>OMTA01000049.1 GCA_900313895.1 uncultured Eubacteriales bacterium
TTTGAGGAGCTCTGTCCTTAGTACGAGAGGACCGGGATGGACGTACCTCTGGTGCACCAGTTGTCACGCCAGTGGCACAGCTGGGCAGCTATGTACGGATCGGATAAACGCTGAAAGCATCTAAGCGTGAAGCCGACTCCAAGATTAGATATCCCATCGCTTTATGCGAGTAAGACCCCTTGTAGACTACGAGGTTGATAGGCTGCGTGTGTACGCATGGCGACATGTTTAGCTTGGCAGTACTAATAGGTCGAGGGCTTGACCACATTGTCTTTGGTCAGTCCGCAATCCATCTCTCCTTTATCTCTCACTTTGTTCAGTTTTCAGGGTGTACCCTGAATGGTAAGATAATTAATTTAGTTGCCATAAAACAAAAGCGCAGTCGAGTGATCGGCTGCGTTTTTGTTTTATCTTTTTTATTATACACGATTTAGAATTGAATTATTGTATCTTAATCTCAGAAATCTTAGATTATGCTATGCAAATATATGAGCCGATAGCAGCCCAAATATACATCAAAATAATTGCCCAGTGACGTGAGACCGGTAGGCGAAGTGCTCCTACGCTGATTACGACATTGATTATGTATAATACAAGGCAAATTAACACTTTAAATATAGATAATATTGCGCCGTATTTATATGTGAATGCACTTTTTGCTGCTACGATCAGTGTATAATTGGATTGCGCGATCACGAGGAACGCTCCAATGGAGTATAATGAACTGATTACGATCTTTTTAGGTATATTCTTCTCTCTTTCCAGAGAAGATATAAAATCGATAACGACTAAAACAGCTATAATTATTGCAACAATACCCAAAATGATCGATATTGTGATTATGTTGTTATCAATGAATGCCAAAATCGCATTTGAGGATGATTCCGTTGCCTGCTGAATAATGTACACTATCAGGAATGCAAGAACAACAACTCCTCCGCCGATAGGAATAATAATGAATATATCCATGATTATGATATACTGTTTTGAATTACTTCAACGATTTTATTTGATATTTGGAACGGTGCAACGAAGATGCCAATCACAAGCGAAAGAACAAACTTGATAACAAAGAAAATTATCCAACCAATGATTGGTAAGATTAAGAATATATCAGGTTGAATCTTATCGAGTGATTTCCATCCGAAATATGCAAAGATTACCATGAATATCAGCGCTAAGTATGCAGAATCAGTTTGTACAAATAACATGATAATCCCAAAAATAAGAATATAGAATACAGCGATCATTACTGCTTTTCCTGCCCCTGATAAAAGAAAACCTTTAAAACCTGCGTTATTGTTATTCATAACTAGCTCCTCCCGTATATGTAAAAACTTACAATCTATAAGGATTATAACGCAGAATCTACGAGTAGTCAATAGAAAATCTAAGATTCTGCATAAAAACACTCTCATACTCTAAGAATTATTATAATAATAGTACAGTGTAATATGAGGAGTAATATAGATGATCGGAGAAAGATTGCAAGAGTTAAGAAAAGATAGAAATGTTTCTCAAGCTGAACTAGCAACAGTTTTAGGGGTATCTCATTACACAATATCTTCCTATGAGTGTGATCGAAGTGATCCGGATGATAATCTAAAAATAAAACTGGCAAAGTTTTTTGATGTATCTATTGATTACCTATTAGGACTCACAGATGAACAGTATTCTTTCGAAAGAGGCAAAAACGCCATTGTAGTGCCTTCAGATTTTGACAACGATGATCTCCAACAGATAAAAGAATATATCAACTTTATAAAATATAAAAAAATGAGAGAGCAGCGCAGTTGAGAAGTTGACTGCGCTTTTTGTATCTTGTGAAATGGTACAAGCGTCATTATCTGCATATTATAATCTGCGTTTGATGGATTGCCGCACTGAAAAAGGCTCCCTTGTTGAAAGGGAGCCTTTGAAGGTAATTGATCAGATGGGGTTGCCGATGTTTTCGTTGGTGGGAAGCTCGGCGATATGCCGCTGGATGGAAGTCGCGTCCATGATGGTGACCATGCCGTCCTGATCGGCGTCAGCCGCCGCTTCGTTATAGGATTCGGTCGACAGTTCAGCGATATGCCGCTGGATCACGGTCGCGTCGAGGATGGTGACCTCTCCGTCGTTGTCTGCATCGCCGAGGATCATGCCGGAAGGTTTGTCGCCTAACGAGATGAAGGTGAGACCGTTATCGTTCGCGTATTGTTCGGCTGCTGTTCCGTTATAGCCGCAGATCGAAAAGCCTTCTGCTTTAATCATATCATCATTGTCATAATCAAAAGAATAACCAAACGCAAAATTGCCGATGGTTGTAACCGATGCGGGGATGGTGACGCTCGCAAGGTTTTCGCAGCTGTCAAATGCATAAGCGCCAATGTAGACGACCGAGTCGGGGATGGTGACAGCTTCAAGATCGGAGCAATCGGAGAACGCTTCGTCGGCGATACCGAGAGTGCCCTCGTCGATTTCTGCGCTTTCGTAATAATTGTCCCAAGGGTTCTTGAATCCTAATACTACTTTACCGGCATACACTAAGCCGTCCGGCTGATTATCATACCACGGGGTACCGTCGAATGCTCCAACGCCGATACTTATCACAGAGTCGGGGATGGAGACTTCCTCAAGCTCGGAGCAATCGAAGAACGCAAAGTCGGCGATACCGACAGTACCTTCTTTGATCTCTACACTAGCGGGGCAGGAGCCCTTGTATTCGTATGCCACCTTACCCGCGTATACTATACCGTCCGGCTGATTATCGTACCACGGGGTATCGGAGAATGCATCGTAGCCGATATTTGTCACAGAGTCGGGAACAGTGATATTCTCAAGGCTTGCGCAGCCCTCGAACGCTGTGTATCCGATGCTTGTGACCGAATCGGGGATGGTAATACCCGTAATGCCGGTGTTGCCGATGAACGCTTCCTGATCGATTTGTGTGACCGAGTCGCGAATCACGGTGTCTTTGCAGCCGAGCACCAAAGAATTTGTCTTTGTTTTTATGATCGCGTTGCAGTTGTCGCGGCTGTCAAAAACAGGATTACCGGACGAAACGGTGATACTCGAAAGACCTGAGCACCCATTAAATGTACCTGATGCGATGCTCGTGACCGAATCGGGGATATTAACACTCACAAGATTGGAACAGCCGTAGAACGCATAGTTGCCGATATCAGTGACCGAGTTTGGAATCACGGTGTTTTTGCACCCGAGCAGCAAAGAATTTGTCTTTGTTTCAATGATCGCGTTACAATCGTCGCGGCTGTCATAAACAGGATTACCGGATGAAACGGTAATACGCGAAAGACTTGAGCATCTGAAAAACGCACCGTCTAGATCTGATGTAACCGAGCTGCCGATGGTGAGGTTTTCAAGACCTGAGCAGCCGGAGAAAGCAGAAGCTCTGACCTCGGTGACTGTGTCAGGGATAGTGAAGCTCTTCATGCTTTTACAGCCGGCGAACGCATGCATACCGATGACGGTGACCGTGCCGGGGATGACGACGCTCGACAGCTTATCGCAGTTCAAGAACGCGAAATTACCGATATTGGTGACGCCGTTTTTAATGACGACCCTGGTGATCGCTGTTCCCCATGGAGTAGGGCCAAAGCTGGCTCCGTAGTGACCCATACTTCCGTTACCGCTGATGGTCAGGACGGTGCCGTCGAGCGACCATGTACAGTTGCCGGTCTTGCCGGACGTCGCGCCGGTCGGGGAGAGTTCCGCCTCAGCTGCCGAAGCAGTCATCGGGACGATGGCGAACAAACTCAGCGCCAACACAAGGCACAACGCCAATGATAATACTTTCTTCATGTTCTTTCCTCCGTTGATTATAGTTAAGAGTTTCAGCGCACAAATATGAGGAGAAAAAGAGGATTGTGATGCCGCAAACAATTATACCACAAACCGAAATGCTTCGCAATCATATGACACTATTTTGCGTGAATTTTCAAGATGGATCTTCCGCGGGAGATCCACTGTCGGAGCGCGGCAACTCGACATAAGGTATCGGGCAGGTTTTCCTTGACAAAAGCCGCATATAATGCGATAATATACTAGTTGTAATATGGGGTTTTATGGGGTTGCGAATAATATTGAACAACATCATGACACCTCATCCGTCACCGTCAACTTGTTGACGGCGCCACCTTCCCCTCAAGGGGAAGGCTGAGACTACATTTGGAGGGTTCAACATGGCTGAACTGAACAAGTCCTACGATCCGCAGCAGGTCGAGGACAGGATATACCAATTCTGGATGCAGAACAACTACTTCCATGCAGTTGTCGATCCCGAAAAGAAACCGTACGCGATCGTTATGCCGCCGCCCAACATCACGGGTCAGCTGCATATCGGTCACGCGCTTGACAATACCCTGCAGGACATCCTGATCCGTTTCCGCAGGATGCAGGGCTATTCGGCATTATGGCTGCCGGGTACCGACCATGCGTCCATCGCGACCGAGGCGAAGATCGTCGAGGCGATGCGCAAGGAAGGCATCACCAAGGATGATCTCGGCAGAGAAAAGTTTCTTGAGCGCGCATGGGCGTGGAAAAAGGAATACGGCGATCGTATCACCAGGCAGTTCTGGAAGCTCGGCGTCAGCTGTGACTGGGAGCGCGAGCGCTTCACCATGGATGAGGGCTGCTCTAACGCCGTCAAAGAGGTTTTCGTCAAGCTGTATAACGAAGGTCTGATCTACCGCGGCAACCGTATGGTCAACTGGTGCCCGCACTGCTGTACTTCTATCTCCGACGCTGAGGTCGAGTATGAGCAGCAGAACGGCCATTTCTGGCATATCCTCTATCCTGTCAAGGAGACGGGCGAGATGCTGGAGATCGCGACCACTCGTCCCGAGACCATGCTCGGCGATACCGCTGTCGCGATCAACGCGGAGGACGAAAGATACAAGCACCTGCACGGATGTCATGTCATCCTGCCGCTTCTTGATAAAGAGATCCCGATCGTGTGCGACGAGCACGCGGATATGGAAAAGGGTACGGGCGTCGTCAAGATCACACCCGCCCACGACCCCAACGACTTTGAGGTCGGTCAGCGCCATAATCTGCCGATCGTCCGCTGCTTTACCTATGACGGCCACATGACCGGCGCGGATGACGTTAAGGCGTATGAGGAGCTCAAGGCGCAGGGCGGTTTGGCGGAGAACGAGCCTGAGGTGCTCGACTGCGGCAAGTACGCCGGCATGACCACCGACGAGGCGCGAAAGGCGATCGTCGCCGATCTGACAGACCTCGGACTCTTAAAAGAGATCGAGGATCTGAGCCACGACGTCGGCACCTGCTATCGCTGCCACACCACCATCGAGCCGATGGTATCGAAGCAGTGGTTCGTCAAGATGGAACCGCTCGCAAAGCCCGCGATCGAATGTGTTCGCGACGGCAGAACCAAGTTTATTCCCAAGAGAAGTGAGAAGATCTACTTCAATTGGATGGAAAATATCAAGGACTGGTGTATCTCGCGTCAGCTTTGGTGGGGTCACAGGATCCCCGCCTACTACTGTGACGAATGCGGCGAAATGGTCGTCGCCAAGGAGATGCCCGAGAAGTGTCCGAAGTGCGGTCATACCCATATGACACAGGATGAAGATACGCTGGATACATGGTTCAGCTCGGCGCTCTGGCCGTTCTCGACCCTCGGCTGGCCGGAGAATACGGAAGAGCTGAAATACTTCTACCCGACCGACACCCTTGTCACCGGCTACGATATCATCTTCTTCTGGGTCGCGCGCATGATCTTCTCCGGTATGCACAACATGGGCGACGTCCCGTTCCGCACGGTGTTCATTCACGGTCTGATCCGCGATTCGCAGGGCAGAAAAATGAGCAAATCGCTGGGCAACGGCGTCGATCCGATCGAGGTCATCGAGCGTTACGGCGCAGATGCGCTGCGCTTCTTCCTCGCGACCGGCAACTCGCCGGGCAACGATATGCGCTTCTCCGAGGAGCGCGTCGAGAGCTGCCGCAACTTCGCGAACAAGCTGTATAACGCCAGCCGCTTTGTGCTGATGAATATCGAAGGACACGATGTGCCACTCGGACTGCCCGAAGAACTGAAGCTCGAGGATAAATGGATCCTTTCGACCTTGAACACACTTTGTAAGGAAGTCACCGAGAACCTCGATAAATTCGAGCTGGGTATCGCGGTACAGAAGCTCTACGACTTTATCTGGGATTGCTTCTGCGACTGGTACATCGAGCTCAAGAAGTCCGCTCTCTACGGCAATGATGAGAATGCCGCGCAGAGCGCGAGACAGGTTCTGGTCTATGTCCTCGACAAGATCCTCAAGCTTCTGCATCCGTTCATGCCGTTCATCACCGAGGAGATCTGGCAGTCTATCCCGCATGAGGGCGAGACCATCATGCTTGAGAAATATCCCGAGTTCACCGATGCATTGGTCTTTGATGATGAAGCGGAGCAGATGCAGAAGATCATGACCGCGATCACCGCCATCCGCACCCAGCGCAACGAGATGAACGTTCCGCCTTCCAAGAAAGCGAATTACTATATCGCGACCAAGGCGCAGGACACCTTTGCACACGGCGTAGAGTTCATGAAGAAGCTCGCGTCCGCAAGCGACGTCGAGATCGGCGACGATTTCACCATCGACGGCGCGGTCACGGTCGTCACCGCCGACGCGAAGATCTACATCCCGATGAACGAGCTGGTCGATAAGGAAGCCGAGCTCAAACGTCTGAACAAAGAGCTTGAGCAGACCAAAAAGATGCTCAAGCAGGATGAGGGCAAGCTGAGCAATCCCGGCTTTATGGGCAAGGCGCCCGCCGCAGTCATCGAGAAGATCAAGAATCAGGCAGAGAAAGAAAGAGAAAAGATCAGCCTGATCGAAGCGGCGATCGAACAGTTAGGATAATCAAAATGCAAACGACCCGTGTGAGAGCGGAAGAGCTGCGACGGGTCGTTTATCATGCTACATCACGAAAATAGGGGATCAACATGAGCAAAAAATATGTACAGAGAGATCATTTGGAGTATCCTGAGACGACGATGTTCCAGATGATCGAGAAGGTCGCGCAGAAATGGCCGGATGAGCCTGCGATCGAATTCTATAAAAAGCATATCAGTTACAAAAAGTTTGTGGAGCGTATCGAGCGTTGCGCGCGCGCGTTTCGTGCGATCGGCGTCGAGGCGGGCGACCGCGTCACCCTCTGTATGCCGAATATCCCGCAGTGTCTGGAGAGCTTCTACGCGCTCAACCGCATCGGCGCGGTAGCGAATATGGTACATCCCATGTCGGCGCAGACAGAGATCACCTTCTACCTCAATATCTCCAAGAGCAAGGCGATCGTCACGGTCGATATGTTCTACAAGACCGTCAAGGCGGCGATCGAAGAGGCGGATCACCCCGTCACCGCGATCGTCACGCGTATGCAGGATGAGCTTCCGCCGCACCTCGGACTGTTGTTCACGCTGAAAGCGGGACGCAGATTCCTGAAATATCCGGACGGCGAAAACAGTATGCTCTATTCCACCTTCCTCAAAAAAGGCGGAAATCTGAAGCTGCCCGAGATCACCTTTGAAAAATATCGCACAGCGGTCATCCTCTACAGCGGCGGCACCTCCGGTACGCCGAAGGGAATCTGCCTGACCGACCTGAACTTCAACGCCTTGGGTCTGCAGGCAGTCGAGGCGATCGGCGTCCCGCTGACCAAGGGCTATCGGATGCTCAGCTGTATGCCGATGTTCCACGGCTTCGGTCTGGGTATCAATATCCACACCGTACTGATACACGGCGCGTGCTGTATGCTGCTGCCGTCCTTCAACGGCAAGAGCTACGCCCAGGCGCTGATCAAAAAACGCCCGAACTTTATCGCGGGCGTACCGACCATCTTTGAGGCGCTGCTGCACTTAAAGCAGCTGGACGGTCAGGATCTGAGCTTTTTGTGCGGAATGTTCTGCGGCGGCGATTCGCTGTCCGTCGAGCTGAAAAAGAGCATCGACAAATTCCTGCGCGAGCACGGCGCGACGATCCAGGTGCGCGAGGGCTACGGACTGACCGAGTGCGTCACCGCAAGCTGTCTGACCCCGCGCGACGACTATCGCGAGAACAGCATCGGTATTCCCTTCCCGGACACCGTCTATCAGATCGTCACCCCCGGTACGGACGATGTACTGCTCCCCGGTAAGGAGGGCGAGATCATCCTGCGCGGCCCGACAGTCATGACAGGCTATCTCGATAATCCCGAGGAGACTGCCAACACCCTGCGTAAGCTCCCCGACGGAAACGTCTGGTTATATACCGGCGACCTCGGCTCTATGGACGAGGACGGCTATGTCTACTTCAAACAGCGCATAAAGCGCATGATCATCACCAACGGCTACAATGTCTATCCCGGCCAGCTCGAGAATGTCATCGACGGCTTGGAGGAGGTCGCCTACAGCTGTGTCATCGGCGTCAAGGATCCGAGAAGGATGCAGCGCGTCCGCGCCTATGTCGCGTTGATGGACGGCGTTGAAGGCAACGATGAATTAAAGGCGAAGATCCGCGCGGAGCTGAAAAAGCATATCGCGGCGTACGCGATCCCGAAGGAAATCGTCTTCCGTAAGGAGCTGCCGAAAACACTGGTCGGCAAGGTCGCTTATCGTTTGCTGGAAGAAGAAGCAAACGCCGAGGAAGATAACAAAGCATGAAGACCACATGGTACAGAACCGCGGCGCTGATCCTTGAGCAGGACGACTTCCGTTTGGCAGTCGATCCGTTTGTGGCGATGACGCCTCTCGGCATCAGCGATGAAGCGCGGCATAAAAGTGAAACAGCCGACCTGTTCAAAAAGGTCGACGCGGTACTGGTGACGCACGGTCACTTTGATCATATCTACGATATTCCCGCGCTGTTTGCCGACGGAGATCAAATGATTTACGCGACAAAAACGCCCTGAAAGACTCGTGAGAGTGACTCCCGGCGATACGCTATGTATCGGGCCGTTTGAGATCGACGTCTATCAGGGGCGGCACTGTCGATTCGACTTCGGCGTAGCCAGGCAAACGCTGCTGAGAAAATCCACCGTCACCTATCTGAGCAAGTTGATGCGGCTGTGGAGGCTCAACAAAGCCTATCCCGAAAATCAAGAGACCGCCTTTTATGAGATCCGCGCAGAGGGCAAGCGGCTCCAGCTGATGGGCAGCATGGGAATGGACGAAACGGTCGATTATCCTGCTGCGGCAGACGCATTGATCCTGCCGTTTCAGGGAACGGGCGATCCCGCAAAGACCGTCGCGCCGATCGTCGCGGCACTAAAGCCCAAGCGCATTTTGCTCGATCACTACGACGACGCGTTTCCGCCGCTGTCGTCACAGGTGCGCACGGATGATTTTGTCGTCAGGATGAACGGCAAGGGGATCCTGACCGAGGCGATGGAAAGCGGCAAGGGGTATGAGATATAGGAGGAAATGATGGCGAAAACGATCAATGGATATAAGAGGAAATGGGGAGACCGCCGCGACGGCAGACGGGTCGAGACGACCGGAATGCAGACCATCATGGGGCATCTCTATCCTCACAGAACGGACGCGGAGGTCTATCTCCACGACAGCATCGATATCACCGAGCTGCTCGAGTTCGTCAAAGAGAAGAACGAACAGCATCCCGATTACAGAACCACCCTGTTCCACTGTGTGGTCATGGCGGTCGCAAAGATGATCAAAGAGCGTCCGCTGATGAATCGCTTCGTCTCCGGCAGACGCACCTATGAGCGGTTCGGGATCAGCGTAGCCTTTGTCGCAAAGCTCGCTTTTGACGACCACGCCGAGGAAGCCCTGCTCTTCTTTGAACCGACCGACGCGGATACCGTCGACAGCGTCAGCCGCATGATCGTAGAAAGGGTCAAGAAGGTTCGCGCCAAGGGCACACAGCAAAAGGGCGGCGTCGATCAGCTTCTCGATACCTTTGCCAAGGTCCCGCGACCGATCCTGATGGCGGTCGTCAAGATCGTCAAATGGCTGGATTTCTGGGGCAAAAACCCGAAGGCAATCACCGAGGGCGATCCCCACTACGCGTCGGCGTTCCTCTCGAACCTCGGCAGCATCAAATGTCCCGCTGTCTATCACCACCTCAACAACTACGGCACCAACGGCATGATGATCACGATCGGCACGATCCGCGACGAGGAAAAGCTCATGCCCGACGGTACAAAGCAGGTTCGCAAGATGGTCGATATCGGCGCGACGCTGGACGAGCGTATCGGCGACGGCTTCTATTTTGCCCGTAGCCTGAAGCTGGTGCACCATATCTGCGGCCATCCCAAGATCCTCGACAAGCCCCTCGGCGAGCCGAGCGGTTTTGATTATCAATAATTGACACTTGAAAACGAAAATGAGGGCGGGAAGATCCGCGCCCAAAATAATAAGCGCTTCTGATCATGAAAGTCAGAAGCGCTTTTCTTTTATGAGGAGAATTTGACGGAGTCCGTCCATTCCAGGAAGGTATCGAAATAGTCGTCATAGTCATCCGCATAGCAGAAGCACTGTACCATCCAGTAGGCTTTGGAAGAAACATAGGAGGTAGAGAAGTATTTGAACGTGAGATTGTTATTCGTTACGGAATAATCAAAATACTTTCTGCCGTTCTTTTCCAGAATCTCGGAGATGCTTTCCGCCTTGGCGTTAGCGTTCGTTCGCTGTAAGGAGAGGTACTGATTTGCGGTATATTCCGATGAAAACAGCTCTTTGTCCTCACGGACAATGGATACGCCGAGCGAGCCCTCCGGAGATGTGTAGATGCCGATGATCGCGTCGTCGGGCGAAAGGGAGGACTGATCAATAAAGTCATCGGGGAGCGTTATGCTGAGCTCTTGACAGGTGATCGTCTGCGTTTTCTCAGCCGCGACGGTTTCTGTTGCCTGAGTATCGACGGAGTCGAGCAGGCTGTTGGGAACAGGGATCGTCGGTGCGGTCGGTTCCTGATTATTTGAATTACACGCGGATACGGAAACGACCATCAGCGCGATCATCAGTAATGCCAATACTTTTTTCATGCGGATCATCCTTTCCGGTTATTCGGTGACAGGTTTGATTTGGATACCGAGAACGTCGAGGGATTCCTGATCGACCGCGCTCGGGCAGTTAGACATCAGCTCGGACGCGTTCTGCACCTTCGGGAAGGCGGTGACGTCGCGGAGGCTGTCCGCGCCGCACATCAGCATAGCGATACGATCCAGTCCGATGCCCATGCCGCCGTGAGGCGGAGCGCCGTATTTGTACGCTTCGACAAGGAAGCCGAATTTTGCTTCGATCTCTTCGTCGGTGAGCTTCAGCGCGCGGAACATTTTTTGCTGTAACGCATAGTCGGTGATACGCATCGAGCCGGAGCTCAGCTCCGTTCCGTTGAGGGTCAGGTCATACGCCTTGGCGATCACCTTGCCGGGATCGCTCTCGAGGTATTCGAGGCACTCTTCCTTGGGCATCGTGAAGGGATGGTGCATCGCGACCCATTCGCCGCTTTCCTCGTCCTTCTCAAAGAACGGGAAGTCGACGATCCATACAAATTTGAACTCGTCCTTCGGGATCAGATCGAGCTGTCCGGCGACTTCCAGACGCAGCGCGCCGAGAGTCGGAAGCGTGACGCTGTTTTTATCCGCGACGATCAGCACGACGTCGCCTTTTTCTGCGCCGAGGGCAGAGGTGATGCGATCAAGATCGCCCTCGCCGAGGAATTTGTTGAAGGAGCAGTTGGGGGTCTCATCCGCCCAGCGGATGTAGGCAAGCCCCTTTGCGCCGATACCCTTGACGTATTCGGTGAGCTTGTCGATCTTCTTGCGGGTCAGGGATGCGGCGGCGTTTTTCGCAACGATCGCGCGGACAGAGCCGCCGTTCTCGAGCGCTGATTTGAATACGACGAAGTCGATATCCTTGACGACGTCGCTGAGATCCTGTATCTGCATACCGAAGCGGACGTCGGGCTTGTCGGAACCGTAGGTGTTCATCGCGTCGTTATAGGTCATGCGCTCAAAGGGCGCGGGCAGATCGATTCCCTTGATCTCTTTGAAGAGCTTGATCATCAAGCCCTCGTTGATGTCCATGATCTCGTCGACGTCAACAAAGCTCAGCTCCATATCGATCTGGGTGAATTCGGGCTGACGGTCGGCTCTGAGATCCTCGTCGCGGAAGCAGCGCGCCAGCTGGATGTAGCGGTCAAAGCCGGAGAGCATCAAAAGCTGTTTGTAGATCTGCGGCGACTGGGGCAGCGCATAGAACTTGCCGTTATGGATACGCGAGGGAACGAGGTAGTCGCGCGCGCCCTCGGGGGTGGATTTGATCATCATCGGGGTCTCGATCTCGATGAAGCCGTTATCGTAGAAGTAATCACGCGCGATCTTCGCGATCTTGGAGCGGGTGATGATATTGTTCTGTAAGGGGGTACGTCTGAGGTCGAGGTAGCGATACTTCAGGCGGACGTCCTCCGCTGTTTTGCTGTTATCGACGATCTCAAAGGGCGGCGTCTGCGCCTTGGAAAGCACGCGCAGATCGTTGACCTCGATCTCGATATCTCCGGTGGGGATCTTGTTGGTTTTCGCGCTGCGCTCGCGGACAACGCCTTTCGCGCAGAGAACAAATTCGCTGCGGGTCGTGAACGCCTTGTCAAAGATCGCCTGATCGGTGTTGTCATCAAAGGCGAGCTGGACGATGCCCGTGCGGTCGCGCAGGTCGATAAAGATCAGCTGACCGAGGTCGCGCTGACGCTGAACCCAGCCGCATACGGTGACTTCGCTGCCGATATCCGAGGCTCTGAGCGTACCGCAGTAGTGGGTGCGCTTGAGTCCTGTCATAAATTCTGCCATAATATTACCTTCCTTTAAAAGAATTGGATCGTTGATTATTCAGCGTCGGGGATCAGGTCATTTTGAAGCTTGACCTGAGTGAACTCGCCGATAAATGCTTCGGGATCGAGGGAGATCTCCGTCTGCTCGCCCGACTGCATATTCTTGAGTTTAGCCTTTCCCTCGTCGATCTCGTTATCACCGAGGACGATGCTGTACTTCGCGCCGAGCTTGTCGGCGTATTTCATCTGGGCGCGCAGCCCGCGACCGACAACGTCAAACTCCGCCTTGATGCCGGCTGTCCTGAGCGCGGCGGTCAGGGCGGCGGCTTTCAGGTGCGCCTTGTCGCCCATAGAGGCGAGGTAGAGGTCGCATCTGTCGGGGGAGGGGATCTCGATCCCTTGCGCGTCAAGGGTCAGCAGCAGACGTTCGATACCCGCCGCGAATCCGAGCGCGGGCATGGGGTTGCCGCCGAGATCCTCGATCAGTCCGTCATAGCGGCCGCCGCCGCATACGGTGGACTGGGCGCCGATGTCGCCGGAGATGAACTCAAAAACGGTTTTGGTATAGTAATCAAGACCGCGGACGATCTTGGGATTGACGGTGTAATCGATGCCGATCGCGTCAAGGTAGGATCTGACGCCGTCGAAATGCTCTCTGCATTCGTCGCAGAGATAATCGAGCACGGTGGGCGCGCCCTCGGCGATCTTGTGGTCATGCTCGACCTTGCAGTCCAAAAGGCGCATGGGGTTGCGCTCTAATCTGTCCTTACAGTCGTCGCACAGCTCGTCCTTGTAGGAAGCAAAGTATTCCTTGAGCGCTTTGTGGTATTCCGCGCGACAGGAGGGACAGCCGATGGAGTTGATCTCAAGGTGGAGATCACGGATCTGTAAGCGGTCAAAGATCGCCTTTGCGGCGGCGATCATTTCCGCGTCGGTGGCAGGATTTTTGGTGCCGTAGCACTCCATGCCGAACTGGTGGAATTCACGCAGACGACCCGCCTGCGGCTTTTCGTAGCGATAGCAGGAGGTTAGATAGTAGTTCTTGACGGGGAGCGGGTCGTTGAAAAGACCGTGCTCAAGCAGTGCGCGCGCCGCGCCCGCGGTGCCCTCGGGGCGCAGGGTGATGCTGTCGCCGCCCTTGGTGGTGAAAGTGTACATCTCCTTCTGCACAACGTCGGTGGTATCGCCGACGCCGCGCTCAAACAGTTCTGTATGTTCAAAAACCGGGGTGCGGATCTCGCGATAGCCGTACGCGGCGGCTTCCTCGCGAAAGATATTTTCAAGGAACTGCCAGCGATAGCTGTCGCGCGGCAGAACATCCTCGGTGCCTCTCGGCTTTTTGGTGATCAACGCCATGTTTTTTCATCCTTTCAGACGGCGTTCTCGCTCGCCGTCCCTACTTGTTTTCAGCCTAAATTTCGCTTTATATATTGTAGCACAAAAAGAAAGGCGTTGCAATAGCTTAGAGGCAGAATAACCGCATACCGCCTGAATCTCCGCGACAAGAAAGCGCGCTCTGCGCGCATTTCGCATAGCCATCGCTCGTTGTTGCGTAGCAACAAACTGAGCGGGCATACAAATCTTTTTTACTTTATTAGAA
>OMTA01000273.1 GCA_900313895.1 uncultured Eubacteriales bacterium
CAGCGAGGGCAACGTCGATGAGCTCAACGAGGCGTTGGAGAACATCTTCGGCAAGGGAAACTACCTTTCCTACGACCGCAAGGACGGCGCCCTCTCCGATAAAACCACCCTGACCGACTATATCGATCTGCGCCAGGTGCTGAACCTCGAGAGCGCGATCACCGATATGACCTATACCATGACCGCCGAGAACGGCGAGAACATCGTGACCGTGCTCAATGGCGATACCGAGACCGGCTACAGCAACAAGGATGATTCCGCTGTTACCGTCCACGGCTGCGTGGCGACCGTTGGCTATCACGGCGTTGTGCCCAAGGGAATGAGCATCCTGTTCTATATCCTCTTCGGCGTGCTGCTGTTCGGTATCACGACCCTCGCCGCCTATCGGATGCTGGTACCCCCGATCCGCAGAGAACGTAAATCCAAGCGTCGCAGAGCCCGCGGGGAAGAGATCGTGACCCCGCCGCAGGAGCTTCCCGCACAGGCGGACGTACCGTCCTATGCGCCGCAGCAGACCACGACCTTCAGCATCTTTGAGCTGGGCATCCTCAGCCGCAACAAGAAGGTCGTCGATGAGATCAACCGCGATGTGGAGAAGCGACTGGACGCGGATCGCCTCAAGGAACGCAAAAAGGAACTGCGCCGCAGAGAGCTTCAGGAGATGGAAAAGAAGGTCTACGGCAAGGAGGCTGACGAAAAGCCCGCCGATGACGAGCCGCAGACGCAGGAGATGCTGGATACCTTCGACCGCGCGATGAAGGCTGAGCCCGAAGCGCCCGCGCCGACCGATCCGATGGAGCTGCTCGACCTTGTGAACGGGGAGGATCAGGATGATTAAGCTGGTTGCATTTGACTTAGACGGCACCGTCGCCGATACCCTCGCCGACCTCGCCGCCGCGGTGAACGATGCGCTGCAAAAGCGCGGGCTCAAGCCGTACCCTGTCGAGGATTACCGCTTCTTTGTCGGCAACGGCGTGGATAACCTGATGCGAAACGTCTTGAAGGAGCATACCACCCCCGAGGCGGTCGAAACCATGAAGGCGGATTTCTCCGCCTACTACGCCGAGCATTGTCTGGACGATACCGTGGCATATCCCGGTATCGCGAAGCTGCTCAAGGACCTTTCCGATCGCGGCATTAAGACCGCCGTGATCTCCAATAAACCGAACCAATTTGTCCCGAAGATCCTTCATAAGCTGTACCCCGATCACGAATTTTCACCCGCGTGGGGTCAGCAGCCGGAATTTCCCCGCAAGCCTTCTCCCGAATCGCTGTTAAAAGCCATCGAGCTGTGCGGCGTTGAAAAGGATGAAACGCTCTATGTCGGCGACAGCAACGTAGACGTCATGTTCGCCCACAACGCCGGCGTCAAGGTCTGCGGCGTGAGCTGGGGCTTCCGCGGCGCACAGGAGCTGAGAGTTGCCGGAGCGGACGTGATCGTCAGCGATGCAGAGGAAATCCTTCATTTAATTAGGAATTATGAATGAGGAATTAGGAATTATATTGTAGGGACGTTAGATAGAATCCGTAGGGACGATCACCGATCGTCCGAAACCCTTTCAGATAGTTGCCGTCTGCACACGAAGAAGATAGGACAGCAACGTTTCTGCCGTCGGGACGTCTTGGGAGCCGTCCCCTACAAGGAACGTCGGATAGAATCCGTAGGGGTCGGCGCCCCGACGACCCGCAACCCTTCCGATAGATGCCGTTCACCTGCGAAGCAAATCAAACATTTACTGTAGGGTTGAAAATCAATATTGATTTTCAATCGGGAGCAGCGAGCCACTCCCCTACAATTTACCTCTTAACACCGATCTTAACGGACGATCAACGTCGAATTCCACCCTCGGTGACGCTCATGACGCTGTTTTTAGCGTCAACGGTTGACGCTAAAATTAGCGTCATAGCGACATGATTATCATCAATCCAATTCCCTACAGAACTAAGATATAAGATCCAAGATCTAAGTACTAAGATCTAAGTACTAAGATCTAAGAACAAAGATCTAAGATCTAAGTTATAAGAACTAACAACTTACAACTTGGATCTAACAACTAAGATCTAAGAACTACCAAGGAAATGAACAAACGTAACTATCAAAAAGAACTGGACGCGCTGATCGAGCGCAACGCGGCGGCGGGGGAGAAGCCCTCGCTGCTGCTGCACGTTTGCTGCGCCGTATGCGCAAGCTATGTGCTGGAATACCTGTACGAGCATTTCGCGATCACCATCGCCTACTACAATCCCAACATCACCGAAGAGGGCGAGTATCAGCATCGCTACAGGGAGCTCAGGCGCTATGTCGCCGAGCGGCGGATGGATGACATCCGCTTTGAGAACGTCGAATACAAGCCCGCCGATTTCTTTGAAGCCGCAAAGGGTCACGAGGGCGACCGTGAGGGCGGCGCGCGATGCGCGATCTGCTTCTCTCAGCGGCTGGGCTATACCGCCGCGCTCGCCAAGAAGGGCGGCTATCGCTACTTTGCGACGACCCTGACCATCAGCCCGCTGAAGAATGCCGAGGTCATCAACGCCATCGGCACGCGGATCGGCGAACAGCTCGGGGTGGAATACCTGCCCTCGGACTTCAAAAAGAAAAACGGCTACAAGCGTTCTATCGAGTTGAGCAAGGAATACAATTTATATAGACAAAACTACTGCGGCTGCGTTTTTTCCGCCGAAGAGGCGAAACAGCGCGAAGCATTGAAAAATGAGGAAAACCAATAAACGTATTTGGAGGGGTTGAAATGACTGTTCCCGACAGTCCCGTACTGGTCTTTTTGCTGTTCGGTATCGGACTATTATGTATCATCAAGGGCGGCGACTGGTTCGTCGACGCGGCTTCGTGGATCGCCGAGGTTTCCGGCATCCCCCAGTTCATCATCGGCGCGACCATCGTATCGCTCGCGACCACCCTGCCGGAGATACTGGTCTCTGTGATTGCGGCGGCGTCAGGCTCGGTCGAAATGGCGACCGGCAACGCCATCGGTTCCGTCACGGCGAACACGGGTATGATCCTGGGTATCTATCTGCCTAAGACCATCATCTTCATCGGCTCGATCATCCTGTTATGGGTATTGTCCCTCTCGGGCGAGCTGAGCATGGTCGGCGCGTTCATCATGCTGGCGGTGTTCCTCATCTTCATCTGGGAGAACATCCATGAAGCCAAGAAGGATATGGGTACCGGCAAGAGTGAAACGGTACAAAAGGACAAAAAGACCGTTGTCAAGAATATCGCCCTGTTCATCATCGGCGCGGCGGGCATCGTCATCGGCTCACGCCTCTTGGTGGATAACGGCACTATCATCGCCAAGGATATCCTCGGCATCCCCGAGCGCGTGGTATCGCTGACCATGGTCGCGATCGGCACCTCTCTGCCGGAGCTGGTCACCACCATCACCGCCATCGCCAAAAAGCAGTCAGCCCTCTCCGTCGGCAATATTGTCGGCGCGAACATCATCGACATGATCCTGATCCTGCCCCTGTGCTCCTTTGTCATGGGCGGATCGCTTCCGGTCGCGTGGAGCACCTTATGGGTCGATCTGCCCGTCTCGCTGGTCGTCGCGGTGATCTGTCTTGTACCCGCGCTGATCAAGGGCAAGCTCATGCGCTGGCAGGGCATCCTGTCCCTGCTGGTCTACGCGGGCTATGTCGCCTATCTCTGCGTCGGAACGGCGTGAGCTTTTAGGGGTTGCAAAATCCCGCTCCATCGTATACAATAGGGGGAGTATGACATCAAGCAAAGGTGAATCAATATGGGCAGACCCGACGGCAGAAAGCTGAAGAATCTCGACTATGAATACCCTGTAGGGGCGCATATCATGTCGCGACGCACGGATGCGATGAATATGACGACGCTGGATATCCCTCTCGAGCCGATCCATCGCTATCTCAACCAGAAGCGTAAGGAGGGGCTGAGATACAGCCATCTGACGGTGATCGTCGCCGCGGTCATCCGCACGATCTCCCGGTATCCCGCGCTCAACCGCTTTGTCGTCAACAAGCGCATCTATGCCCGCAACGAGCTTGCCATCGGCATGGTCGTCCTCAAGGGCGGCAGGATCGACGCTGTCGGCACCACCGACAAGATGAAGTTCGATCCGTCCAACACCATCGACGACGTCAATCGGATCATCAACGACTATATCGAGAAGAACCGCCGCGAGGATGACGTCAACGGTACCGACCGCGTCGCAAAGCGTCTGGTCAATACCCCGGGACTGCTTAGGGCGGGCGTCAGCTTCATGAAATGGCTGGATAAGCATAACTGGATGCCCAAGGCGGTCGTGGAGATCAGCCCCTTCCACTGTACCATGATGCTCACCAACCTCGCCAGCATCAAGACCGATTACGTTTTCCACCACGCCTACGACTTCGGCACGGTCTCTCTGACCCTCGCGCTCGGTAAACCGCGCATGGTACCCATGGTACATAAGGGAGAGGTCAGTATGGAGCGCTGTATGCCGATGGGCTTGGTCATGGACGAGAGGATCGCCTCCGGTTCGTATTTCGCCATGGCGTTCCGCGAGTTCCGCAAATTGCTGGAGAACCCCGCGTTATTGGAAACCCCGCCCGAAAAGGTCGTCGAAGATATCGGGTGAATATAATTGTATGGGTCGATCCATCGATGTCCCGAACAAACCATTAATGAGTGAATTGTAGGGGACGGCGCCTCGACGTCCCGAAAAAACCATCTATGAATCAACAACCTTTTCCGAAAAGAAAACAAATGCGTATGCCTCATTTCGATTACAGCATGAGCAGCAGGTATTTTTTGACGCTTTGTACGAAGGATAGGAGGCATATCCTCTCAAAGATTGTTATCGGAGATTTGATAAATCCTGCAATTGTATTATTGACCCAAATCGGGGAAACGGTTAATCGGTATATCCTTTCATCCGAGAAGATGGAGGGAATAACCGTTGAAAAATATGTCATCATGCCCAATCATATCCATTTGATTGTACAATATATCAGTGATGACGGGTCGTCGAGGGCGCCGACCCCTACGAACGCTATCATTCCACGATTTGTATCATCATTGAAACGGTTGGTTAACAAATCGGTCGGATCTCAAATCTGGCAGCGAGGATATCACGACCATGTGATCCGGAACGAGGAGGATTACCGGTCGATATGGGAATACATCGACAACAACCCCGCCCGATGGACGGAGGATGAATATTACACAGAATCATAAGATCAGCAGCTTCGCGTATGCGGGGCTGCTTTTTTAATTGACGGTTGACAATGGACAATGGACAATTGCGGGAAACGCTGTCGCGTTTTTGAGTTGTAGGGC
>OMTA01000073.1 GCA_900313895.1 uncultured Eubacteriales bacterium
AAGGAAGTCCTGCGCAAAATCAAGAACTTCAAAAGTCAGGAGATGGCAGGCGAGTTCATCGAAGCCAATTTCATCACGCTGAATGAATTGGCGGAGCGCATCCTCGAGGATCAGCACGATCTCAACGAGATTACCGAATCCACCTACACCCGCAAACGCGAGACGCTCAAGAAGCTCGCCCCCATCGGGGACAGACGCATTCAAGATATCACCGAGGATATGATTAAGCGATTTCTGGTACAGCACATCCATTACTCACAGTCGATCATCAACAAGATCTACCAGATGTTGAAGGCGACATTCGACGAGGCGGTGCGCAGGAAGATCATCACCGAGAGCCCGATGCTCTGCATCAAGAAGCCGAAGACGAAGCAGGAAAAGGTGAAGGTACGCGCGCTGACATTGAAAGAGCAGACGCGTCTGCTGAATCTGCTGAAAACGGAAGATGTCCTCTACGGCGATCAGATGCTGCTGTCGATGTTCACCGGTATGCGCATGGGTGAGGTCAATGCGCTGGAGATCAAGGATATTGATTTCAAGAACGGCATCATCAGCGTGAACAAAACCGTCTCTCTCAACGAGAACAAGGCAGACTGTATCCGAAAGCACACGAAAACAGCAGCCGGTATGCGCCGACTGCCGGTAGGTGATGATGTTTTGGTGTTCTTGAGAAGTATCATTGGGAAGAGGCGGGAGGGCAGGATCTTTTCAACCAAGGACGGCGATATCGTCAGCACCAACAAGGTGAGCGGTGCGTACTCGCGCCTCCTCAAACGGTATGATATCATCGATCACAGCGTCGACGGAAAGGTGGATCTCCACAGTCTCAGACATACCTACGCGACTCGCTGTATCGAGGGCGGTATGCCGCCGCAGGTGCTCCAACATATCCTCGGGCATACCGACATCAGCACCACGCTGAATACCTACTGCGATACCTTTGACAGCTACGCTGAGGAGCACGTCGCAAAAGCAGACTTCTATATGAAGAATAATGACCTGTCATTGGCAGGATAAGTAAAAAAGTATATCAAAGCGCTAAAATACAAAAAATGTGATTTTTGATCCAAAAACGCTTACAATTTTGTGAAATAAGGGTCGATATTCTTTCAAAAAATGTGCAAAACATGTCTGATTTTCGACCGATTGGGGAAAATGCAGAATAAACACACTTGCAACGTTAGTTCCATTTAGAGATTTACAATATGAAGTTCTGCGATCGGCAAAATCGCAAACTTCACAAGCCATCCGTTTTTCTGTATAACATAGTCAAAGCAGAAGATACAGAAAGGATGAGACTTATGGCAAAGAGAAAAAGAGGCTACTCGCTGTACTTCAACAAACAGCGCAACAGGTACGTCGGACAGCTGAAATGTGAGTTCTTCGGCGAGGAGAAGCGCAAAAGCTTTTATGGCAGGACCAAGGGTGAAGTCAACGAGAAAATCAGGGACTTCAAACGCCGCCTGAAAGCGGGCGAGTTCAAGGTTGTCGAAGAGGAGGATCCGTCAGAGACGATCACCCTGCATGAGTTGGCAGAGAAAATCATTGAGGATCAGCATGATCTGAACGAGATTTCCGATTCGACCTACGACCGCAAATGCGAAACGCTGAAAAAGCTCGCGCCCATCGGCAACATAAGAATCAAGGATATCACCGAGGATACGGTGAAAAAGTTCCTGATCACCCAGATGGGCTACTCGCAGTCCATCATCAACAAGGTTTATCAGATGCTGAAAGGAACGCTTGACGAGGCTGTCCGAAAGAAGTATATCACCGAGCATCCGATGATCAGCATCAAGAAACCCAAGACCAAACAGGAGAAGGTAAAGGTTCGCGCATTGACGCTTGCTGAGCAGGACGAACTGCTCGACATTCTGAAAACAAAGAAAGTCCTCTACGGCGATCAGATGCTGTTGTCAATGTTCACCGGTATGCGGATGGGCGAGGTCAACGCGCTGGATATCAGGGACATCGACTTCAAGCACGGCGTGATCACCGTGAACAAGACCGTTTCGCTCAACACCTTCAAGGTGGAATACATCCGAAAACGGACAAAGACTGCCGCAGGTATGCGCCGACTGAGAGTAAACGATGAAGTGCTCGCCTTTCTTCGGAAGGTGATCGGAGATCGGACAGAGGGACGCGTGTTCTCGACCAAGCAGGGCGGGATCGTCAGCACCAACAAGGTGAATTGCAGTTTTTCACGGCTGATAAAAGGATATGATGTGATCGATCCGTATGTCGACGGAAAGGTCGACCTCCACAGTCTCAGGCATACCTACGCGACACGCTGTATCGAGGGCGGTATGCCGCCGCAGGTGCTGAAGCGGATCCTCGGTCATACGGATATCACGGTGACGATGAACACCTACTGCGATACCTTCGACCCCTACGCGGATGAGCATATCATCAAAGCCGACTGCTATATGAAGGACAAGAATCTTTCCATTATGGGGTAGAATACGTCAGTCATGAAAAGCCATCGGGCAGCAACAGAGCATAAGAACAGGCTGTACTCTCACACGAGGGTACAGCCTGGTGTATTTATCTAATACTAATCCTGAATAAAAACCTTTATCATCTATTGCAGTAAATTCCGCATAGCTTTGTTGAGCTCCTTGACATACGACAGTATGCCTGCGTCACTCGCCTCGCTCTGCGAAATTTATCACTAATATCTGATTAAATCTTTTTATCAAGGATTAGTATAACTTTTTACTTTAACCGATATACTCTGTTCCGGTTGGCGCCTTCGGCGATGATGATACCACCCTGTATCAGTTCACTGAGGTAATCCCTCGTCCTGGACGGCTGTAACCCGATCGCAGCGGCAACCTGAGAAGCTTTGACGGTTCCGTTGTCTTTGATAAAGGCGATAATTGCTTGACGGTTCCGTACATTTATCGCCGATTTTTTATCGCCGATTTTTTCTTTATCGCCGATTTTTTCAGACGGCTGCATTTCAGTGTCAATCAGCAAATACCGATTTTTAAGTTCATGATGTTCTCCTAGCAGCAGATTCCGGAAGAAGTGTTCCAGATAGCTTTTATCCTCGACAATCCCCTTTTGGATATCGGAGTAGTTCGCACGAACAAGGGCGTTTCGAAAATACCATGAGTTCTCAGCAAACAGCGTATTGCTCACCTCAAAGCCCAGCGAGCGGAGATATTTGATGCTGAACACCGCCGTCGATCTGGTGTTGCCTTCGCCGAAGGGATGGATCTGCCACAGGTTCGAAATAAACTCCGTGATATGGCGGATGCTCTTGTCGATTCCGAGACCGCTGTAATCAAAGTGTCTCTCTGCATCAAAATCATAGTTCAGCGTATCGCGGATCATGTCGGAACCGGCATAAACCACCGACTTGCCTTTGAGCACCCACTCTTTTTTTGAGATGTTGTAATCGCGGATATTTCCGGCGAATTTGTAGATACCCTCAAAGAGTCTGCGATGAATCGCGATGAACTGTTCAGGCGAGAAAACAAAGGCGTCTTCCGAGAGAATCTGAGCAATGCGGGCGGATACCTTATCTGCTTCTTCGGTACGGTTCTCCGCGTCAATGCGCGCGGTTTTGCTCTCGTAGTAGCTGTGGATCAGCTCGTTCGCTTCTTTCAGCGTGATGTCACCGTCGATGTTCTTTTTCGCGGTCTCAATCAGGTATTCGGATGGCTTTAGGCCGTCCACATCCTGCAGACCGATCGCCGTCTGCCAGATATAGCCTTTCTGCTGTTTTTCAGGCTCGCTCTGTCGGATATATTCATCAAAATCAAAGTTGACAGGATCGCTCATTCTCTCACCACCTTACTATAGTATTATACCATAACTCCAAAGGAGTTGTGGTATAATCAGCCATCGCCCGTTGTCGCGTAGCGACAAACTGGGCGGGCAATATAAATTCGGTATAATAACCGGAGTTATAAATATTTTTTCAGTGCAAAAAATCGCCATCGGAGACCTTAAATGACTCCTGTCAGGGTGACCAAACAAAGTCCTTTATCCTGTACCGTTTGAACATTAGTTTGAGCATTTTTTACGTTCCGAGCCCGCGAGACCGCATGGGGACCGGGATTTGTACTTTCACTCGGACCATATTAGGACAACACCGTTGATACAATGACGGTGTTGTCCTTTTTGCCTTATTTAAGCCGTTTTTGAACACTCCGGCTGTCAAATCGGTATAATAGAATACTATAATCACAGCACAAAAGCCACTCTTTTACCCATTGAATCGGGAACAGAGCGGCTTTCCTTTTAGTCCGGTCGATGAGTAAAATACTCCGGTCGATGTATACCTATATTGATTAGAAATAAAGAATTAGTTTTCTTTTTATGCTGAGGAAGTATAAGAAGCTACTAATCACATTTTCAAACTTTTTCATACATAATTGCATAAAATGATGTAAATTCATCTGAGGTTAGTACAAGTGTATTATTCTCATAAGTATAGTGGATTGTAGTATATCCAGACATCGTGTTAGTTTCCGTATTAATAGTCATTATTTCTGTACTCTCAGAATCATCAGCATACGAAAGATATGCTTCATTTCCTTTTATTTCCAAATCCGGAAGTTTGTACCCTTCTTGGTATTTTTCAAAGTTCTCAAATGGAGCATCTTCAAATTTTTTTACATATGTAACCTTATAATTTCCATCCATAGTGTTAGATGATGAGCAGGAACACAAACAGACTGCCAAAGTTATAAACAGTACTGCCAATGCAAATGATACAACTTTTATCGATTTCATAAATAATCCTCCTAATTTAGTTTGTTAGTTTATTCAGATTTCGATCTATTCTTTCTATCAATAAAAAATGAATAGATATATTAGTTAGTATTATATGTCGTTGTAGTTTTCCTCCTTTCAGTTTTCATGAGTCAAAAACATTAATAGTGCTAGTAATTGCAATCTAATACCAATAGTAATAGTCTTGCAAAAATAAAAAGACGCACAGCCTGAGCCGCGCGCCAAAAAACACTTAGCTCAAACTGTCGCCAAACAATTTACAGCATATACCTACATAGTCAAAAATAACCGAGGGATAGCAAAATAAGAGCGTAGTGTTTTTATCGAAATAAAAACACTATCTCCACGGTTATAGTCAGACAATGAAAACACTAACCAATATTAAGCTGTAAATTGTTGGCTACTTTATTGTAACATATCCACCTGCTTTTTTCAACTATTATTTGTATTGAAAAAGCCGTTTTTGCTCATGCCTCAAAAAAGCCTCGAATTTTTGCTCATGCCCTCAAAAATATGCCCGATTTTTGCTCATGATTTTTGGAAAAATCATTGTATGATTCTTTACGTCCCGACCCATCAAAAAGAGGTAGCCGTTTGGCTACCTCTTTTTGATATTCTGAAAGGCATGGAAAGAACCGGCGGACGCTTGAAAGGGCGTTAGGGAAACAGTCAAGGGGCTTGTTTTTTGGGCAGGGGGATGGGTGAGCGATTGACAGGAGCTTTAAAACATGATACTCTTTATTTTGACGATTGTTCGATACGATTTCATTATCACTACGAGGGAGATAACATATGATCCGGAAACTGAAAGATATCAAAATATACGGCTTGATCTTTACGATCATTTCCGCCGTTTTTATCCTCGTGCTCAGCACTCCTTTTTTCTCTGAGCCGAGGCTGCAGCCGTTTCTGTTCGACGCAGGCGTCGCGTGTTTGGGGTCGATGATCTGTGCGGCGCTGTTCTACGGCTGTATGAAGCAGGAGGGCGATGGGGCGAGACCTTTCAGGATCCTGATCCTGTTGCTGAGCGCCTGCTTTGTGGTCAACGAGGGGTTACACTTCACCGCAGGTGTGCCGGAGTTGGGAGCGATCTGTTTCATTTGCTGCCTTTTGAGCAAGCTGATCGATCTGGTGATGATCTATTTCTTCTACCGATATGTAAAAGATACGCTCGGCTTTGAGGGGAAGCTCGCGAAGATCGCGGAGAAAGTCGTCCCCGTTCTGTTTGCCGTCCAGACGCTCGTTATGCTTGCCAATATCTTCTATCCGGTCACCTTCTCGATCACCCCCGAGGGGATGTATCAGGATACGAGCATTTACCTGATCGAGGAAGTTTTCCTCGTCGTGACGTTCGTTCTGACCGCCGTGATGGTCTTTATGTCCCACAATCCGCTCAACCAGAAAGCGGCTGTTTTGACGTTCATTTTCCTTCCGATCATCGAATACGTCTTCCTCGGCGGCAATTTCGGCGAGGCCAGTCAGTACGGCGTCATCCTTGTGGCGATGATCATCATGTACTGCGTTATTTTCAACGACAAGAGCAGAAAGCTCGCGGCGACGCAGACGGAGCTGGATATGGCGACGCAGATCCAGACGAGTATGCTGCCCTCGATCTTTCCGGCGTTTCCGCATCGTCCGGAGTTTGACATCCACGCTTCCATGGATCCGGCGAAGGAGGTCGGCGGCGACTTCTATGACTTCTTCATGATCGATGACGATCATCTGGGAATGGTGATCGCGGACGTATCCGGAAAGGGTATTCCGGCGGCGTTGTTCATGATGTCCTCAAAGATCCTGATCAACGACCACGCTCTCATGGGCGGTACGCCGGCGGATATCCTCCATAGAGTCAACAAGCAGGTTTACGCCAACAACGACGCCGAGATGTTCGTGACCGTATGGCTGGGGATCCTTGAGATCAGCACAGGTAAGCTCACCTCCGCCAGCGCAGGTCATGAATACCCGATGATCAACACCGACGGCAAGTATGAGATACTGAAAGACAAGCACGGCCTGGCGGTCGGCGCGATGCCGATGGCGAAATATAAGAACACCGAGATCACGCTGAAAAAGGGCGACAGCATTTTTGTCTATACCGACGGCGTTGCCGAGGCTACCGACGCGAATCAGGAGCTCTTCGGCACGGATCGCACGCTCGACGCCCTTAACGGGGTCGGTGACGGCGCTTCGCAGAAAGAGGTGCTGACGAGCGTTCGCGCTGCGGTTGACGACTTTGTCAAAGAGGCGCCGCAGTTCGACGATCTGACGATGCTGGGCCTGAAGTATTTCGGCCCCGATAATGTGAAAACGGATGAAGCATCCGGCGATTGATGCCGGTCGAGGGATATCAAAAAGGCTCTCCTTATGAGGAGAGCCTTTGTTGTTTAGACGGGATGATCAGAATTCTGCGCCGAAATGCTCCATCGAATCGATCACGACCTTACAGTCGGGCTTGACCTTTTGCATGACGAGCTTCATCTGGTTCATCGGGATCGCGACACAGCCGCCGGTGAAGGGCTTGGCGGGTGCGAGGCAGTGCAGGAAGATTGCGGAACCCGCGCCGGGCTTGCAGGCGTCGTTATAGCTGATGTTCAGGCAATACTGATAATGGCGGGTATAATCCATGATGTGCTCGGAGTTCTCTTTGTCGAGATCGGGATAGTCCTTGAGGCTGACCATCTTGTTGTACTGCTTACCGTCACGAACATCGCCCGACCAGTAGGTGTCGTCATCGACCTTGGTGTAGGGGATCGCGCAGCCGGGATCGTCGGCGATTCCGAAAGCGGCATTGAAGCCGAAGGTGCCGACAGGCGTCATACCGTCGCCCTCTTTGGTCTTGCCCAGACCGTTTTTGCCGATGAAGCCGGGTGTGGTCATAATCATCTGCCACTTGCCGTTTTCGTCTTTCTCGTGCATTGATACCCATGCGCTCGTTTTTTCATAGGCGGCGACGATGAAAAGCTGATCGGCATCCTTTGCCGCGTCGAGCTTGGTCACCCACTCGGGTGATTCACCGAGCAGCGTTGTCACAGCGACATCCTCTGTCTGACTTGCATCCGCTTTTTCAGGCTCGCTCTTTTTGCCGGTTGAGCATCCGGCAAAGCAGGCTGAGATCGTCAGCAGGATGGCGCATACCATTAAGATCGAGAGTGTTTTTTTGAGCTTCATATAACCTCCTGTTTCTTTTTATGATACAGTATCGTAGCGTTGGGATTTAATGGCGGTTCGGATCGATATGACGTGGGGATCGATGAACCGGTCAACGCCTCATTCGTTGTTTTCTATCATCTGCCAATAGCCGATGAAGTCGTCCTCATACATACCGTAGGCGGAGTACCAGCGTTCGGTCAGAAAGGGGACGGGCTTGTGCGCGGGAAGCTGGCGGGCAAGGCGGTCGATATTGTCGCGCAGATAGGCGGCGATCGTCTCGCGCTGTTCTTCGATCGGCTGCTCGGGATCGTAGGCGATCGGCTTGCCGACAGAGATGACTGCGTTCTTTTTCGAGAGATAGACGGGATAGAACTTGAGCGCCTTTTTCGCCTTGCGGTAGTACAGGCGCGCAAGATCGACAAAGCCCGATTGCAGCTCGCAGATATATTCCGAAAAACGCTTCGGCGACTCGGCGAAGATGACCAGATCCTCGCCCTCGGTCAGCGCCTTGACGCTTTGCTTGAAGGTCTTGATGATACCCTTGTCGTGATAGACGGGGATCGTATCGTAGCAGACCAGGGGAGGGAGGAGCTTTGCGATGATATGCGACAGCATCCGCCAGAACCATTTACAGCGGCGGGAGTTGCCGAGTAATACATCGTGATAGGCGTAGTTGACGGCTTTCTTGCTGTCAAGCGCACAATGGATCGTCCAGGACTGGTGCTTTCGGTGAAAATCAAGGGTCATCATAACCGGGCCGTGTATGGCGGAATGGTTGCAGACATAGACTGCCGGTTCGTCGGGCTGTTCCTCATAGACGTTTTTCGCTTTGGGAAAACAAAGCCGGAGGATGCCCCGAATGAATTTGTAGTAGATATATCTCAGTTTCATGTGCGTGCGGACTTCTTTCTGAGGGTTAGTATTACATTAATATTATTATGGCATAAAATGTCGAATTCGTCAAATATGATATTTTGGAAACGCAACAGAAACGGAATCTGTTTCAAGCAAAAGCGACACCCCTGTCAAATGGTTGCCGTTGATGCTTTTTGTTTTTTATCGGGAAGTCATCCCAAGACTTCATCCATTCCCGCGACGTATCGCTGGAGTTTTGTGGCGTCGATGATCGTGACACTTCCGTCGGCGTCGACATCCGCCGTCGCGAGCTGATCGTCGTTGAGCTGTGTAAGATCGGCAAGGTGGCGCTGGATCGCGGTCGCGTCGAGGATCGTCACCGTGCCGTCGAGATCGACGTCGCCGATAAATCCGTTCGGCATATGCTGTGTATCGGTAACGTGCAGGGTCAACTCGATCTCGCCGTCGTCAAAGGCGAGCTTCATCTTGTGATTGCCGACCGTCAGGGCAGTCAGCTCGGATCTGCCGATGGTCAGCAGCCCTTCATGGAAGATCATGTTGCTTTCGATGATCGAGCCGTGGTACTCGTCGTCAAGATAAACGGAGGCGAGGATCGACTCGGAATCGGTTTTGATCTTCAAGCCGGAATCGGAATGGATATCCCAGCTGATCTCATGAGACTCGGTGTGGATCTCCTTCTGCGCGGGAGCGACATATTTGTCATAATCGGCATAGGCGGCGATACGGTTCGCGTTCAGCGTCACGCCCTGCCCGCGGAAGTTTTCCGTCACATCAAGGTCGATCTGACGGGTGATGACCCGACCGTCGGAATTGCCGTTGGTGTAGGTCAGCACACGGGTGTCCTGATCGTAGCTGACGACGATGCCGACGTGGCTGAACCATTTTCCGGAGCCGTCCCATGAGAAAAAGACCAGGCCGCCGGGCTTATAGGGCATCTCATAGGGATCGACATCAACATTATAATAGGTATTCCACGGCATCGCGTCCAGCTTGTGATGGACGTTCGGAGCGTAGTAGACCAAGCGTTGATTGAGGTTGAAGGATTCGATCCACGAATCCGCGTCGTAGAAGATGCGCGGATCGACGACGTAGCAGTAGAAATACTTTTTGAGGATATCGTCGTTATAGTATCCCGCCTGGTACAGACACCAGCTCGTGAAGATCGCGCACCAGTCCAGATCGGCGTACTGTTCGGATTCGGGCGTGTTCATGACATAGCGCTGTGCCCAGCGGGTGTACTCGGTGTTGCCGGTCTCGTTCTCGTTCATCCTCAGCTCGGTACCCGTCCAGAGCTTACCGTCAGCGCGTGCCCGGTCAAGATCGGCGCCTTCGGTCGCGTAGTTTTTGTAGCCTTCCTGTGACAGGGCGACCGCGAGCGTTCTTTCCATGGTGGTGGCGTCTTTGGTATCTTCCAGCGCCTTCGTCAGCTTTTCATAATAGGGAGAGGTTTTGTACTCCTCGGAAAAGCGCAGGTCTTCGCCGCTTGCGGCGGAAACGGATAAAACGCTTGTCAGCAGCAGGGCGGCAACGGTCAGAACGGATATGAATTTTTTTGCTTTCATCCTTGGTTTCTCCTTTTTGAATGATTTCATATGCGATATTTTACCATTATCGGTGAATAAAAGCAAGGTTTGTATCATTTGTTATCTGTACATTTGGCGGATGGTGTGTTATACTGTATAAAGAGAACCGGGCGTTGTTTCGGCAACGGTCGGTATCCGGATCAAACAATGGGGTGAAATCATGAGGAAAAGATGGATAGCGTGGATCGGTCTCATCGCGATCCTTTCAAGCGTTTTGCTTGCGGGATGCGCGAAAAATGATCCAGACAATAAAGAGAAAACGGAGGAAAAAGAAATGATCGGAATTATCGGCGCGATGGATGTCGAGGTGAATACGCTCAAAGAAGCGGCAAATATCACCGATACAAAAAAGATCGCGGCCGGTATCTGTGCGCACACCTTGATCAACGAGTTCGGATGTACAAGGATCATCAACACGGGCGTCGCGGGATCGCTTGACAGCAAGATCGATATCGGCGATATCGTTGTTTCGACCGACGCGGTACAGCATGACTTTGACGTCGAATACCTCGGCTTCAAAAAAGGCGAGATCCCCTATACGGGACAGTTCGCTTTTTCCGCGGATGAAGCGTTGCGCGCGACAGCGGTCAAGGCGGTCAAGGAATCCGCGCCCGATATCCATGTCTTTGAGGGCAGGGTCTGCTCGGGAGATCAGTTCATCTCCAAGAAAGAGCAGAAGGAGAAGATCACCTCCGACTTCGGCGGAATGTGCTGTGAGATGGAGGGCGGCGCGATCGCTCAGACCTGTTATCTGAACAACACGCCCTTTGTCGTAATCCGCGCGATCTCCGATAAACCGAATGAGACGGTAGTCGTCGACTACAAGGTCTTTGAGGCCGAGGCGGCGGCGAGATGCGCGAAAATCGTTCAGTATATGATCGAGCAGTTATAATCATATTGCAATCCCTGTCGCGGATATGATATGATAAAAGAAATAGATTTCACAGCGGTTTTAGGAGTGAGAGTATGAACAAGAGAACTATCAGCGTGATCGTCGCGGTATGCCTGATCCTTTCGTGCGTTATCGGCGGGTTCAGCGTCAATGCGGCAAACAGCCCCTCGACCACCGGAGCGAGCATCGATGTACAGGAGACCGGCGCGGATTACGGGCTGGCGAAAAAATGTGAGGACGGCAATATCCTGCAGTGCTTCAACTGGAAGCTCAGCGATATCAAGTCGGCGCTTCCGACCATCGCGCAGGCAGGCTTTACCAGCGTGCAGACCTCTCCGCTGCAAAGGCATGACGGCAACAGCGGATGGTACTGGCTCTATCAGCCGACGGGCTTCACCCTCGGCAACGAGATCGGCTCTCAGAATGATCTGAAATCGCTTTGTACCGAAGCGGACAAGTACGGCATCAAGGTCATTGTCGACGTCGTCGCCAACCACCTTGCGGGCAGCAAGGACGGCTCATGGGCGTGGGCGATCGAGAATGATATGCGCAACTCGGCGTATTTCCATAACCAAGGCGCTTGTAATAACTATGACAACCGTAATGATCTGATCTATAAGAATATCGGAATGCCCGACCTCAACTCTGAGAACACCTATGTTCAGAACAAGGTCGTCACCTATATCAACACGCTCAAGAGCGCGGGTGTAGACGGCATTCGTTGGGACGCGGCAAAGCATATCGGTCTGCCCTCCGAAAACTGTCAGTTCTGGCCGAAGGTCACCAACAACGGTCTGTATAACTACGGCGAGATCCTGGACGCTCCCGCGGGCAAAAGCTCCGCGGCGGTCAACAACGCGCTGATCCAGGAATACGACGATTATATGTGCGTGACGGACGAGACCTTCAGCGGTACGATCACCGGCGCGATCAGGGACAAGAGCGTTGCAAAGAGCAAGGGCAACTGGAACCAGCGCGGCGTAGCGGCGAACAGGATCGTCTACTGGGGCGAGAGCCACGATACCTACAGCAACGGCGACGGCTGGACAAAGAACCTCGATCAGAACGTCATCGACAGAGCGTACGCGATCCTAGGTGCGCGGGCGGATTCTCAGGCGATGTATCTCTCGCGTCCTTCCTCCAAGGACTACAACAGCATTTACGCGGGCAACAAGGGCAGCACACACTTCACCTCAAAAGAAGTCGCGGCTGTCAACCAGTTCCATAACGCGATGATCGGTACCCCCGAGGTCTACACCTCCGGCAACGGCTGTTACGTCATCTGTCGCGGCGGCGGCGCGGTCATTGTATCGGCGAGCGGCTCGAACGTGGATGTAACGGTCAAAAACGGAGATGGCATCGTTCCCGTATAAAGCGAATGGCATCCAAGTGGTGAAGCATCAGACCGTCACGCCCGTAGAAGGTGTGGATGGACTGGAGGTTGTCGAGACTTACTTCGTTAATGAAGGTAAGCCTGTGACGGTAAAGGCCTATGAGTTGTGCCGCACGGAGATAGAGGCAAAGGATAGCGTCGTTTGGTCGCTCCAGCCGTCTTCGTCCAACGCGCGTATGGACTGGGTGCTGCCTGTGCAGGAGGGTTTCGCTAAGCAGAACTATCTCGGTATGAATAACTCCGATTACGGAGGCGGTATTCCTGTGGTGGACCTCTGGCAGCGCGACGGTGGTAT
>OMTA01000048.1 GCA_900313895.1 uncultured Eubacteriales bacterium
GCAGCCTTTTCCCAGGCGGGGAATCCTCATGGCTTGCCACTCAGATGGAACATGTCTCATGGGAAGGACTCCGTCACCACGACACCATCTTCCCTCTGTTCCTCTTCATTGCGGGTATCTCTTTCCCGTTCTCTTATTCCAAGCAGGTTGCCAATGGAGCATCAAGGGAACAGATTTACGCTAAGATATTCAAGAGGGGCATAGTACTCTTCCTTCTTGGAATGGTTTACAATGGCTTGTTCAAGCTGGAACTTTCAACAGTGCGCATCTACAGCGTCCTCGGGCGCATCGGCCTGGCCTGGATGTTCGCTGCCCTCCTGTTCATCAATTTCAAGCCGAAGGCCCGCGCTATAATCGCCGTCGCCCTTCTGGTCGGTTACTGGCTCCTCCTGCGCTTCATTCCTCTTTTCATTCAAAAGCGTGATATATAATCGAATATGGTTTTGCTGAGAGGAAATATCGCTCGCTCCCAGTCCGCGGCTGAAATCCTCCAGCAGCTTCCTTTCATCCGCTGACAAAACATCACGATAGCGACCGATCCACTGACAAAACTGGCGGTCAAAGGGCTGCTGTTCCGAAAATGGATAGCCGTCAAAATTCCTGCTGAACAGTTTTGCCAGACTTTCCGATGTATATGTCATCATCGAGGAGATCTCTTCCAGCAGCACGATCAGCTTTGACAAGAGCTTTAGTCTTTGCGTCAGTCGTGATGAAAGATACAGTCCTATCGCAGCGGAGGCAATAATGATCACCATACACAAAAGTGACTTAAGCACAAACGTCCCTCAATTCATAGATCTTTTTCACCGTTCCCGCGTGACGTCTGTCGCACAGCGCGACCACATATCTGAATGCTCCCGAGCGTAAGATCTCTGAGGTCGATTCCCTCTGCTTCAGCTCCGATAACGATCGTGCGTGGAGCGTGGCGATAAACGCGATACCGCATCGGAGCGTTTCATTCATCGCTTGGATATCCTCCCTGCCGCCAAGCTCGTCGCAGATCAGGATATCCGGCGACAAGCTCCTCAGCGCAAAATTGACTCCCTCGCTTTTCTTCATATTGACGACGATATCGCTCATCCCGATATCATACGCAAAGCACCCGCCGTTCGCCGCGGAAAGCTCATTGCGTTCATCCAGCACGCTGACCTTATACTTTTCCGATAAAAGCCTCGCCATATCCCGGATCATCGTAGTTTTTCCGCTGCACGGAGGCCCGATGACGAGGATCCCGTCAAGCGGATCGACCTTTGATAACAGCTTCTCCGCGCACCCTTTGACTTCCGATGAGATACGAAAGCAGAGGGTCGTGATATCTTTGATGTTCACGATCGCCCCGTCATCCGCGATCGCTGTTCCGCATATACCGACGCGCACACCGTTATCGATGGTGATATACCCGTTGTTGATCTCCTGCTGTCTGGAATAGACAGAATAGCTGCAGATACTTTTAAAAATATGCAGCAATTCTTCCGTCGTGGTTGTGAGGATATCCGATTCGGTAGAACAGGCAGTCAGAACGCCGTTCCCTGTCAGATAATACCGTTTATCCGCACATTCGATCACAACCGGTCTATTCGTTCGAAGTACGATCTCATGCGCTTCAGCTTCATAAAACACCGCCGCTCTTTCAAAAGGCGCGCGCAATCTTCCCGGAAGGTGATTGAGAATCGTTTTCAAGCTCTGTTTCATTGTTCACCTCCGATTCGCATTGGTAAGATATATGTACAAGCATCAAAAAATAGAACCTGTCCCGTATCAACAGGACAGGTTCTTATCATATCGATTTATTCTTCTATCATATTGAGCAGATCCGCTTCCGAAATAATTGTGATGCCAAGTGACTGGGCTTTTGTCAGCTTTGAGCCCGCTTCCTCACCGGCAAGGACATAATCGGTTTTCTTTGATACCGAGGACGATGTCTTGCCGCCGTTCTGCTCGATCAAAACGGAAGCCTCTTTGCGGCTCATGGTCGGTAAGGTACCGGTCAGGACAAAGGTTTTACCGAGGAAAATGCCCTCTTTCTTTTTTGCCTGAAGCGGTTTCATCTCGACGCCGAGCGATCTCAGCTCATCGATCAAGGCGCGGGTCGCATCAAGGGAGAAATAATCAGCGACGGATTCCGCCATAATGGCGCCGTATCCGTCGATCGCGCTGATCTCTTCTACGGAGGCAGTAAACAGCGCGTCGATCGACAGGAAATGCTCGCAAAGGAGCTTCGCCGCCTTTTCACCAATATGTCGGATACCAAGCGCGTAAACCAGCCGATAGATCTCGGCTGACTTCGATTTTTCAACCGCGTCGATCAGATTCTGCGCGGATTTGATCCCCATTCGGTCAAGCTGTGACAGAGGCTCCGGCTCCAGCCGATACAGATCGGAGAAGGATTTGATCATCCCCTGATTGAGCAACTGTTCCAAAACGGCAGGCCCCATGCCGTCGATATCCATCGCGTCCCTTGACACAAAGTGGATCAGGTGTCGCAGCAGTTGAGCCGGACAGTCGGTATTAGTACAGCGTACCGCCGCCTCACCTTCTTCGCGAATGATCTTACTGCCGCACGACGGACAAAACTCCGGAAATGCGAAAGGAATTCCGTTTTCGGCGTGCTTGGAAACAGACAGCACCTCGGGAATAATCTCTCCCGCTTTGCGGATCAGCACGGTATCGCCGATATGGATATCGCGTTCGGCGATAAAGTCCTCGTTATGAAGCGTCGCGCGAGAGACCGTTGTTCCAGCAAGCAATACAGGATTGAAAATACCGACAGGCGTCAGCGCGCCGGTTCTGCCGACGTTGATCTCAATATCAAGCAGCTCCGTTTCTTTTTCCTCGGGAGGGTATTTATACGCTTCCGCCCATCGCGGAAACTTCGCCGTACTGCCGAGGAGCGCTCTGTCGGAAAGTCGATTGACTTTAACGACCGCACCGTCGATATCACAAGGGAGATCGCCTCTGTGCGTATCGATCCGCTCGATCTCTTCGAGAACTTCATCAACAGTCTCGCAGGTATAGTAGGTCGCGGTCGGAAAGCCCATCTCGGTTAGATAGTCCAGGGTTTGCGAATGATTCGTAAAGGTCTCGCCTTCTACCGCCTGGATATTGAAAACAAAGATATCCAGGTTACGGCGTGCCGTGATCCTCGCGTCCTTTTGCCTGAGAGAACCCGCGGCAGCGTTGCGGGGATTCTTGAAAGGTTTTTCGCCGTTGTTCTCCTGCTCGCTGACGATCCTCTCAAAGGTTTCGACAGACATATACACCTCGCCGCGGACTTCCAGAAACGCGGGCGCGTTTTCAAGGCGTTTCGGCAGGCTCTTGATGGTCATCAGATTCTCTGTGACATCCTCGCCGACGACACCGTCGCCTCTGGTCGATCCGCGTGAGAAAACGCCGTTCCGGTACTCACAGGAAACGGAAAGTCCGTCAAACTTCGGTTCGACAACGTAGACGGGATCGGAAACGACCTCGCGCACCTTGCGGTCAAAGTCACGGATCTCATCCGCGGAGAAGGAATCGTGCAGACTCTCCATCGGAACGGTATGGGTTACCGGGGAAAACTTTTCGCCGCGATTACCGCCCACACGCTGGGTCGGAGAGGTCGGAGAAACCAGTTGCGGAAATTCCGCTTCAAGATTCTCCAGATCACGCAGCATCGCGTCATACTCATAATCGGAGATCACGGGATCATCGTGATTGTAGTATCTGTCGTTGTGATAATTCAGCTCTTTTGTCAGTTGAGCCGCTTTTACTTTTGCTTCTTCAAAATTCATATTATCTGCGAACGGTAGACGTTCCCTTTTCCCTTAAATAAGTGCTTTCCAGATCGGCAAGGTGGAGCTTGACTGCGAGCGGATAACGGTCGTATGCCTGACTGATCGCATAGCCGCTGTTATCGTCAAAGCCGCCCATATGCCAACGGATCGCCATCGCTTCCTCAAGCTTCAAACGCATAAAGCGCTCGATCAAAAAGACGGATTTTTCACCGTGACCGTAAGGAAAGCTGTCCTCAACGGAATAGTACGGAACCTTTTCCCACTGACCGGTCTCGTCGTTTTTGACGTTGCGGGTAGAAACCTTATAGAACTGCGCCTTGCACAGATCGTGCAGCAGCGCGCAGATCGCAAAGCTCTCCAAGCTATCGTTCTCTTCATCAAAATGCTTTTCAACCAAGGTATTGAAAACACTGACGGAGTGCATGACAAGACCATGCTCACAGGCACAGTGAAACTTTGTGCTGGCGGGAGCGGTAAAGAAATCCGTTTTCTGGATCCACTCCAACAACTCAGCCGAGCCTTTTCGCGAGATATTATCCGTATAGATCTTGATAAATTCGTCTTTAGCAGTCATCTTTACACCTCACAGAAGATCCTGATCATAGACAGCGCGGGCGCCGCCAATGAATTTAGCGCGGGTTCTGGCGGAAGCGACGAATGCTTCGCCGATCTTTTTCTGAGGCAGTCTGAGCGGAACAGCCGTTTCTTTTAAGTGCATACCGATCAGCGTGCCGCCGATATCAACGCCCGCGTCAGCCTTGATATGCTCTACCAACACAGGATCATCCATGCGCGCGTAGGCGGTTGTCGCGGAGCTGCCGCCCGCCTTCGGCTGAGGAATCGCGTTGACGATCGGGATACATAGCTTTTCGGCTAATTCGCGTTCGATCACCAAAGCACGGTTGAGATGCTCACAACACTGAGCGGCCAGATAGATTCCTTTTTCTTTGAGCAAATCAAAGAATCCGTCATAAATAGCGGACGCGACGTCCATGCTCGAATGGGTTCCGATCCGATCCCCGCCAACTTCGCTTGTGGAACAGCCTAGGACGACGATCGATCCTTCCTTGAGTTTTGCGGTTTCGATCAACTGTTCAAATACCGCAGTCGTTTCTTTTGTAATATTATCTAACATATCAGTCACCTATATACAAAAATCGGGCACCCATCAGGATGCCCGAAGTTTCATGCATTATTCAGCGGTTTCCTCCGCATCGGTCGCAGGAGCTTCCTCAGCTGCGGGGGCTTCCTCAACAACAGGAGTTTCCTCAACTGCGGGAGCCTCTTCAACAACGGGAGCTTCTTCGATTTCAACAGACTCGCTGATGACAGGAGCTGCATCGGGCTCAGCAACAGCAACGACCTCATCCTCAACTACAGCGGGCTCTTCCTCAACGACGGGAGCGGTCTGAGCTTCGGGAAGCAGCGCGCGGATAGACAGGCTGACGCGCTTTTTCTCAAAGTCGATCGCAATGATCTTAGCGTCAACAACATCGCCGACCTTCAGCTCATCAGAGGGCTTCTCGATGCGCTTATTGGAGATCTGAGAGATATGGATCAGACCGTCGATACCGGGGATGATATTCGCGAAAGCGCCGAAATCGGTCAGACCGACGACCTTAGCCTGTACGATGGTACCGACAGGATACTGCTGCTCAAGAATGAGCCACGGGTTATCCTCAGTTTTCTTGTAACCGAGAGAGATCTTCTTGGTCTCGGTGTTGATATCCTTGATGTATACCTCAACGGTATCGCCGACATTGACGACCTCGCTGGGATGCTTGATACGAAGCCATGAAAGCTCCGAAATATGGATCATACCGGAAACGCCGCCCAGATCAACAAAAGCGCCGTAGGAGGTAAGGGTGCGAACGGTACCGACATAAGTCTTGCCGACCTCTGCGGATTCCCAGAAAGCAGCGCGCTTAGCGGCATTCTCATCACGGAGAACCGACTTGATAGAGCCGATGATCTTTCTTCTTCTGCCGCGCTGAGACATCTCGATCAGACGGAAGCGGACATCCTGACCCTTGAGGTCTTCAAGGTTGGCATCACGCTCGATAGCAGCCTGAGAAGCGGGAATGAAAACACGGATATCGTTGCAGACAACGATAACGCCGCCGGAGACGACCTCGGTAACCTTACCGGAGAGGATCTCTTTCTCGTCATATGCCTTCTGGAGCTCTTCAAAGCCCTTCTGAGCGTCTACTCTGCGCTTTGACAGCATGATGGTGCCTTCGACATCATTGGTCTTCATGATCAGCAGCTCAACACGATCGCCGATCTTGACGATATCCTCGGGGTTCGATACCGGAGCAGCAGACAACTCGTCGATCGGGATAAAGCCGGTCTGCTTTCTGCCGTCCACTTCAACATACACTTCGTTCGGTGTAATGCTGGCGACAGTACCCATAACCCTTTCATTTGTATTTAAGCTCTTCAGAGATTCTTCTAACATCTCCTCAAAGTTTTCAGTTTCGTTTACGCTGGATGTGGTTAAATCACTCATTTTATCCAGTACCTCCTTTATAATCCTATCCGGAGTAGAAGCTCCGGCTGTCACGCCGAAGGTCTTTGCATCGGCAAGCATATCGGCGTCCAACTCATCCGCCGTCTGAATCAGATAGGTGCGATCACAGTTATCCTTACAAATCAAATAGAGCTTGTTTGTATTGGAACTGGAGCGATCGCCGATCACGATCATACAGTCGGATTGTATAGACAACGTATGCGCTTCTGCTTGACGCTTTGACGTAGCATTACATATTGTATCAAAAATTTTAGCATTTGTATATAGTTTTTTGATAATTTTTAAACATTTTTTCCATATTTTTTCGTTAAAGGTCGTTTGAGCGACCACAGAAATGCCATTATTATTCTCATATGGAATTATTTTAGTGATTTCATTCAGCTCTTCTTCGGTATTGAAGGTATAATAACGGTCAACACAATTGCTGACGATCCCCTGCACCTCGGGATGATTTTTATCACCGGCAAGAAGAATGACGCGTCCTTTTTCACTTTCCTCACGAACGATCTTGTGAATTTTGGAAACAAAAGGACAGGTGGCGTCGATATAATCGATCCCGCGCGCCTTGAGTTCATCGTAAATATTTCTGGTCACTCCGTGCGAGCGGATGATAACGGGAGTGTTCTCCCCTATCTCGTCAATGCTGTTGACTACACCGACGCCGGCGTCACTCAATTCGGAAACCAGCTCTTTATTATGGATGATCGGGCCTAAGGTACAACCGCCATCCCCTTTTTCGGCGACTTCATAGGCGATCTTAACGGCGCGGTTCACACCGAAGCAGAAGCCCGCGGTTTTAGCTACGGTTATCATATTCATTCAGATCCTGTTCTCTCAACGCCTTGATTTCATTCATGATCGTCGTGGTGGCGGCACGCAGCTCACGCGCGCCTCCTTTCTCAAATCCCATATCATCCAGCGACAGCGGTTTTCCGTAATGGATCACACGGCGCTTATTGATGATCGTAATACAAACAGGAATGACGGGGGTTTTGGAATCATAAGCGATCAGACTGACGCCGTTTTTCGGCTTGAGGAAATCATCCGTCTTGGAACGCGTTCCCTCAATAAAAATGCCCATCAAATGACCATCGGCAACAACATCCTCAAAATGGCGAATCGCGCCGCGGGCGGCCGAGGAATCGCGATCGACGGGAAACGCGCCGAGTTTACCCAAAAACCAGGCGAGAAACTTGTTTTTGAAAAGCTCGGCTTTCGCCATAAAGAACACCTGACGCTTTAATCCGATGCCGATCATGATCGGATCGGAAGCCTCGCGGTGATTGGAGGCAAGGATATAGGCGCCTTCCTGCGGGACATTCTCCCGACCGACATAGCGCATCCGCTTGATGATCTTGAAGAACGGCATGACGACCGCGCGCCAGAAAAAGTAAAAATGATTCCGTTTCTGTTTCATAGTCTGCTCCTCATCAAATCGACCAGTTTATTGACGGATGTCTCGAGATCCTCGCCGGAGGTATCGACCATGATCGCGTCGTCGGCGGGCTTCAAAGGAGCGATATCACGATGGGAATCCGCGTAGTCGCGCGCAATCACATCGTTGAGGATATCTTCGTATTTGACGTCCATGCCTTTTTCGATCAGCTCGTCATAACGGCGGCGCGCCCTGCACTCGGGAGATGCGGAAAGAAAGATCTTGATCTGCGCGTCGGGAAGCACAACGGTTCCGATATCTCTGCCGTCCATGATCACATTGTTTCGATGCGCCATATCTCGTTGCAGATCGAGCAGATAGGCTCTGACTTCGGGGATCGCTGAAACAGCGGACGCCATCATGGAGATCTCAGGCGTACGGATCAGACCCGAAACATCCTCGCCGTCGAGCAGGACGATCTGCTCGTGCGCTTCATTGAACGCCAACTCTACCTTGATCTCGCTGAGCATCGGTACGACCGCGGCTTGATCATCTCCCGCGTAACCGCGTCGTTGCGCAGCAAGACCGATCGCTCTGTAAAGAGCGCCGGTATCCACATAAATAAATCCCAGTGTTTTTGCGGCATAGCGCGCGATGGTGGATTTTCCCGCACCCGCGGGGCCGTCAATAGCAATTGCAGTAGCCATAATAGGACTCCTCTTATCGTTACATTTTATTACATTCTTTATTTTGCCGCGGAAGCTCCCGCCAATCTGCCGGTAGAATACGCGATCTGCAGATTGAATCCGCCGGTATACGCATCCAGATCAAGGACTTCGCCGGCGAAGTAGAGATTTTCGACCAGCTTGCTTTGCATAGTACGCGGATCGATATCCTTGACATCGACGCCGCCGTGTGTCACAACCGCTTCTTTGATCGGTCGGAACGAATGTACCGTTACGGTAAAACGCTTCAATACAGACAGCAGATCGTGCCGTTTTGCCGCGGTAAGTGTATTGCATTTGATATGCGGATCGATCCCGGCGCGTTCAAGCACAACGGGGATCAGCTTTTTGGGAAGGAGCTTTGCCATCGAATTGATGATATCCTTATTAGCAAACTCCTTCAGATCTCTCAGGATCCGTTTATCCAGTGCTTCGTCATCCAAAGCGGGCTTCAGATCGATCTCGATCGAATAACGCTTCGGGGACATCTGCCGCATATGCGCGCTGGCGGAAAGGATGACCGGTCCGGTCACGCCGAAATGGGTGAACATCATTTGCAGCTCCGGTATATCATCATCCTCACACGTAAGCGGTACCAATGACGGCAGCAGCGGCGTGATGCTATGTCCGGCGGACTTCGCAAAGGAGTAACCGTCGCCGGTCGAGCCTGTCGCGGGATAGGATAAGCCCCCGCAGGTCACGATCACAGCGTCCGCATACACTTCACGGTCGCTGAGGCGTACGCCTTTTACCCGGTTCTGATCGATCAGCAGGCTTTCGACCTGTCGATTAAGGATCTGAACATCGAGCTCCGTCAGGTAGTCATATAACGTATCAACGACATCAGCCGCCTTATCCGATTCGGGAAAAACGCGGTTACCGCGTTCGACCTTGGTCGGAAGCCCTCTTTCTTCAAAAAAGGCGACGGTATCATAGCACGAAAAAGCGTTGATGGCGCTGTACATGAAACGCGGATTCGCCGTCAGGTGAGCGATAAATTCATCCGTATCGCAGAAATTAGTGATATTACAGCGACCTTTTCCGGTGATTGCGAGCTTTTTTCCGACGACCTTATTCTTTTCAAAGAGGATCACGTCCGCGCCGTTTTCTGCAGCGGCGCCGGCTGCCATCATACCGGCAGGTCCCGCACCGATCACAATGACCTTACGTGTCATTTTTACGCTCCTCATCCGCTTCAAAAGCATAGATTCCCTGCTCCTGCCAAACCTGTTCGAGGCTGGAGAAGGTATCGATGATCTTATCCTTACAATTGATGACGATCGCCACCAACAGCGCGTTGATCAAGCTCAGCGGCGCGACCAGCGTATCGACGACCGACGCGATATCGGATCGCGCAAGCAATACATAATCGGAGTTTGAAACCAGCGGAGAGATCATGCTGTCGGTGATTGCGATAACACGCGCGCCACGTTCACGCGCGAATCCCATGGTATCTACCGCCATGATCGAATAACGCGGAAAGCTGATGCCGATCATAACGTCGCCTTCTCCGATGCGGAAGAGCTTTTCATAGGTCGTTGTTTTCGAATTCGAATTCAGTAAATGGACGTTGCCGAAAATCAGATCAAGGTAATAGCCGAGAAAGCTGGCGATATAGGAAGCGGATTTGACGCCGAAGATATAGATGTTTTTTGCGTGGATGATCGCATCGACAGCCGCTTTGAAATCCTCGCGCGAAACCTCCTCGATGGTTCGGCGGATCTTATCGATATCCTGGTTGAGAACGCTTTCCACAACATCATTATCGCCGATCCGTCCGGTAGTGACCTCGATTCGCTGGATGGAATTCAGCTTGTCGCGGATCATCTCCTGCATCGCTTTCTGCAAAAAGGGATAACCCTCATAGCCGATCTGTGTCGCAAAACGCACAACGGTACTCTCGGAAACACCGACGACCTCACCGAGCTTTGCGGCAGTCATAAACGCCGCCGCGTCATAATGCTCTTCGATAAACGCGGCGATCTTTCGCTGTCCTTTTGAAAAAGACTTGCGAGATAGATCTATTCTTACCAATAAATTAGTCATTTTAATCACCTTGTTATACAATTGCTTTCATTTTATCACAGCAACTTGCAAAATTCAAGGGATATTACGGTGAAAATACAACAGTTTTGAAATTTCCGTATATTCAGATTGCAAAATCAATCTTCTTCGTTCTCTTTTCCCTTAGGAATACGGTCAAAAACCTCCGCGACCTTATCGCGCTGCCAAAGCATCGGCGTGATGCGGAGAGAATACCCGTACCCGTTATCACAGACCCAGTCAAAGGGCTTCGCCTGGGGAATTCCGTAAACGGACAGAAGCGTCGTCATAACGCCGCCGTGCGTGATGATCGCGGCATCTGTGGTACCGGTCTTGATCAAACCGTCTACGATGCTCTCAAACACAAGGCATATTCTGCGGGTGAAATCAGCGTTGCTCTCACCTCTCGGCGGTTTGACCGAAGGATCGCCCGCGAGCCATTTCTTGAAGGTCTCATCACCTGCAAGCTCTGCGGCGAAACCAGAACGGAAGAGATCCCGCAGACAGAGCATAAAACCGAAGTTGTCAAAGGGACGCCGGCAACGTGCGAGGCAGCCGGTTTGTCGGACGGCGCGAAGTGTTCCGACTGCGGAAAGGTGCTGAAGGAGCAGGAGATCCTTCAGCC
>OMTA01000041.1 GCA_900313895.1 uncultured Eubacteriales bacterium
TAGCGGTAAAAACCCGATACCGCGCCTTTTATACAAGTATACCATACGCCGAAACATGATGCAACTTGCATTTGACACAAATATCGGTATAAATCGCGCTAGATTATGTTAAATTTTTAACAATCTCAATATATAGAGCGAGATACAGAAAAGAGGAGAGGGCGGAACCTCTCCTCTTGATGGTGTTATTTCAGTCTGTAGGTATCGAGAACCTGCTGTACCTCGCCCGCTAATTTATCGTAATCGCTCTGCTTAGCGGAATCGGAGAAAGTCTCCTTCGGGATCAGCGTCGTATTGCGATAGTCATAGGTATAGACGGTGTACTCGTCATTGGACGCCAGCTTGTCGCCAAACATCGATCCCGCAAAGCTGAGATACTTGCCATAGGATGAGGGGATCGTGTAGATACAAAGCAGTATGTGCTGCTTACCGTCCCCGGCATCATATTCAAAGTAAACATCCGCGCCGCCCATCTCGTTGGGATTCATCTCGTTGATCTTGACGTTGTTATCCCAGTCGTCGGGAAGGTTGACGCACCATGTTCCGGTCGGATCGGTGTAGAGCGTACCGTCATATTCTTTGTTGTCGGACGAAGCGCCGCTTGCAAACGGCCCGACGTGCATCGCGTACATCGCGCCGACCGCACCGCCGCCGAGGATGACCAGCGCGAGGATGACTGCAAGGATCTTGAAGCCGACGCCTTTCTTTGCCGCCTTCACAGTCGCTCCCGCGACCTTTCCTGACAGAACATTCGGCTGCGCAACCTTTCCGCTGATCGTATTATAGGGGCTTGGCTGTTGATACTGTACCTGTTGATACTGCGGCTGCTGATACCGCGGGGGATAGGGAGGTTGCGGCGCAGGGGGCTGAGGCGCCTGCGGCGGTCTTTGCGGGAAAGAGGAAGTGTAGTTCGCGCTCTGCCCCTGCATACCGTTTGAAAGCGGATCCTGCGCGTGATAGGCCGGAGCCTGAGGCGCAGCGGATGCGTAGTTTCCGCCCGGAGCCTGCGTCGGTTTTGCGGCAAACACACTCTGTCCCGAGGCGGGAGCGGTATTGGACGCCGTCGAGAAGACGGACGAAGCGGATGAAGCAGATGACCCGGCGATCCCGCCGAGAATATTGGATAGCGCGGAGGGCGATGATTTTGCCGCGTAGCCTGCCCAGCAGCGGAGCAGTAGGAGCAGGAACGGGATCGGCGCCAGACCGTAGGAGCTTTGTGCCTTTCTTCTCGAGGTCAAGTACCTTGGTCTCGATCTTTTTGCGACCGTAGCTCAGCCGGCTTTTTACGGTATTTTCCGTGATCCCCAGCTCTTCGGCGATCTGTTTGACGCTCGACCCTTCGTAGTAATACATCGAGATGACGACGCGCTGATCCTCGGGAAGGGTGTCGATGATCTCCGCCATCAGCCGCGCGGTCTCCTGTTGATCGATCACAACATCCGGCAGATTCGCCGCGTTGGTATCCTCAAATTCGATCTCCGCGCCGTCGTCATCCGTCGGCATGGAGGAGAACATCATCGGCTTTGCTTTTCTGAGATAATCCACAGCGTTGTTGTGGCCGATGCGCTTGATCCACGCGCGGAACTTTTCGGGTTCTTTCAACGTATTCAGATTGCGGAACGCTTTGAGATAGCTGTCCTGCAGGATGTCAAGCGCTGTATCCTCATCGCGGATCAGCGCCTTGACGGTATAGTAAACATTGTCGTAGGTTTTGTTGTAAAGCTCAGTCAGCGCGGTTTGATCTCCCGCCGCGCCGCGCGCGATCAGCTCTGCGGAGAACCCCTGATCCGCGCCGCACCGGCTGCAGAATCTTGCTGTTTCATTCAGCGGTGCCGAACATTGAAAGCATTTCACTTTTATTCCCTTTCTTTCCTGAGTATTTGCAGAATGCGCAGCAGTATTTCCTTCGCGCGGGTGGGATTGAGACGTTGCATTTCCACCAGTTTTGTATACGCGCTTTTGAATTCGGTTTCATTCATATGCTGTCGCTCCTTATATTCTAGCACATGAGGATCGATGAAGCAACCGTGATTTTCCTATCACAGCTTGCTCGCGATATTGAAGAGCGTACCCGCGATATTGACGCCGGTGTTGACCTTCGCGGTGCGATTCAAGCTTTGCAATTGAGCGTTCTGATACTGCTGCTGCATGAGGATCTCCTGATTCTGATTCTCCAGCGTTCTGCGGTGATCATAATCATCAAAGAGCTGTAATGCCTGCGGCAGGTTGATCGCTCTCTCGGTACCGACCATGTTGATCATAAAGTCGACAGCCTCGGTGTAGCGGTATTCATAAGGCAGAAAACCGATGCTTGCGGCATTCGCTTCAAAGATCCGATTGGTTTCCTCATAGATGCCGGCTATCTCGTCGTCAAGGCTTTTGATCTGCGCGTCAAACTTCGCGTATCTGGATTTTCTGATCGCGATCGCAGCGATGACGATGACCGTGAGCAGTCCGAGAAAAAGGATATTTCCGAGGATCGGCGCATGCTCATGTAAAGACGTACCCATGGTGAAGGCGAATACGCCGGCGATGACCGCCGCGATCGTGACGTGCTTGTTCACTTTGTTCCTTTTGGCGATGATGTAGGGCTTCTGATCGTTGAGCGCGTTGACTCTGTTAAAATAAGGATCTGTGTTGACGGTGATGTTGCGGGCTGCGTGAAGCTGGTTAAAAAGATTGATATTCATAATTAAGTCCTTTCTGTAAGCGCGGATGATTTTGAAATTCCGCTGTGTTTTTGTTTCTTACACCCCCTAGACGTACGAAAAAGCATTTTGGTTTTAATTTTTGTGAAAAATTTTTAAAAAGTTTTTTGCGCGTAAGAAAATCGTGCCTTCGGCACGCAATTTTCGTATTGCCATCGCCCGTGCGCACATCCAGTGCGCTACTGGGCGGGCACTATAAATCTTTTTTTACTTTATAAGAAACGAGCAGTTTCTTATAAAGTAAAAAAAGCAGCCTGTTTTCACAGACTGCTTAATTCTATAAGAGAAAATTATTCGTTCAGTATCTTTTCTGCCGCCGCCAGCTTTGTACAGACGCAGAAGATATCCATTGCCTTATCGAGATCCTCGATCGAGGGGAAGGTCGGCGCGATACGGATATTGCTGTCATGCGGATCCTTGCCGTAGGGATAGGTTGCGCCGGCATTGGTCAGCGTAACACCCGCTTCCTTACACAGCGATACAACGCGTTTTGCCGTACCGTCCAGAACATCTACGCAGATAAAGTAGCCGCCGTTGGGTTTGAGATAACGGATGATGCCCAGATCCTTGAGCTGTGTATCCAGCTTGTCGATAACCAGATCAAAGCGCGGCTCCAGGATCGCGCGGTGCTTCTGCATATGCGCGAGAACACCCTCGGGACTGCCGAAAAAGCGTACATGGCGGAGCATATTGATCTTATCATAACCGATGGTCTGATACTTATACTTATTCTTGATGACCTTCATGTTGTTATCGGAAGCCGCCATCGCCGCGACGCCCGAGCCGGGGAAGGTGATCTTCGAGGTCGAGCAGAAGCAGATCGGCAGATCGATATTACCGGTTTTTTTACATTCGTCCATGATGCTGATCAGGTGATCGGGCGTGTCGGTCAGATCGTGGATGCAGTAAGCGTCATCCCACATGATGCGAAAATCCTTCGCAGCGGGCTTGAGATTCGCGAATCTGCGGACGGTCTCATCGGAGTATGTAATACCCTGCGGGTTGGAGTATTTCGGTACACACCAGATACCCTTGACCGAAGGATCCTTGATTAGCTCCTCGACGACGTCCATATCGGGGCCGTCCCAGGTCATCGGAACGTTGATCATCTCAAAGCCGAAGTATTCCGTGATGCCGAAGTGACGGTCATAACCGGGAACAGGGCAGAGGAACTTTCTGTCCTTGACCTCGTTCCAGGCGGGCATCCCCTCGACGACCGGCTTGTTCATAAAGCAGGAGATGGTGTCGAACATCATGTTCAGCGACGAGTTACCGCCGACCATGACCATCTCCGGCTCGACCTCCAGCATCCACGCCATCATGCGGCGACAGGCGGGGATGCCCTCAAGCACGCCGTAGTTGCGGCAGTCGGAGCCGTCCTCCGCACGACAGTCGGAGTCGGAATGGATGATGTCGAGCATCGGCAGCGAGATATGCAGCTGCTCCTGACCGGGACAACCGCGCGCCATGTTCAGACTCAGCCCCAGCGACTTGTAATCCTCATATTGCTGTTTAAGCGCGTCAAGCTCATTTGCGAGCTGTTCTTTCGAGTAGTCTTTGTATAACATATTGAACCCTTCTTCTCTTATCAGCCGAATTGAATGATCGGCTGATTCAAATTGCAAAATTGAATCCCTAAACAAATGTATAATACCGCAAAACCGCGAAGTTTGCAACACTTTTATTCAATTCCTGCAATTTTTGTTGATATTATAGTATTCATCTTTTGCCGGAAGGTGATATTCATTAAGACTGACGGTGAAAACTACAGGATATTCCCCAGCTTCGGCGCTTTTACCTCATACAAAGCGCTGATCCTGCGCCTTGCCTGGGCGGATGTCGCAAGGTAATCCGCGGTATTTCCCGTCTGCGAGAACCGCCGCATCGCCGCAAGGTCGTTGGAGATGACGTTGACGTCGCTGTGGAAGGAGAAGATCTGCAAGACCCGCCTATCCTCGTTGTATCTGTGATCCAGCCTTTCCGTCACCGACTGCGCCTCATACGCCTCGTTTTTCTCCATATGCGCGTCAGCTTCGCTGAGCATCTCGGCGTATACCCCCGCGGCGGTCGCGGTATACAGATAGTCGATCCCGCCGATCGCAAGCGATACCGCGATCAATCCCAGGGCGATCCATGCGCGTTTCATGTTGTTTCTCCTTTCTCGTCCAGCTCCTTGATCTCATCCTCAAGCTCTCCGCTTTCGATCCCGTTGTGCTCCATGTCCTCTTTTTTGAGGATGCTCAGACTGCCGTTCGGTTCGATGATCCCGAACTTGACGCCCGACGGATCGGGATACTGCTGCTGCCTTAACAGCGAGTAAACGTCCTCTCGGCTCAGCCTCAGCCGGTTGATCTCCTTTTCGACGATCTCGCCGTCACGGATGATGATGATCGGATGGCCGCAGATGATCCCCCGCGCTTTCCTGCTCTTCATCATCACGACGGAAACGATGATCTCGATCGCCGCCAGCATCAGCACCGGGATGATCCCCGAGATCAGCGGTCGTTCGGGATTCTCCAGCGGCAGCGACGCGATCTCCGAGATGATCATCGTGATGACCAGCTCCGAGGTCTGCATATCTCCAACCTGGCGTTTTCCCATCAGCCTGACCGCAAAGGTCACGATGATATAGATCAGGACTGTCCGTATGATGATTGTCAGCATCGTTCCACCTGCTTTCCTCTCTCTTAACAGTCTGTGAGATCGTGCTGATTTTATCCGTAATAATGCACAAAAATCGATATGCAAATTTTGCATAATAAATTGCATATTTCTTTTATGGTATTATGAATAACCCTAAATAGAGTATAATACATTATGTATGAGTATAAAGGGGACGTTTCGTTTAATGACGCGGATCGCCTCTTGAATAACGCACAGAAAGAAGGTCGCTTATGAGTACCAGCCCGTATTATGTCACCTTAAAGAATTTCATCGATGAGATCGGTCTCGACTGCTACTATATGCCGGTCGATCCGGAAGAGATCCACATCGTCGCGCCCGATATCGACCGTCCGGGACTGGAGCTGATCGGCTACCTGAAATACTACGCGAAGAATCTCGTCATCGTCCTCGGCTTGACCGAGATGTCCTATCTCGAAGGCATCTCCGAGGAGGAACAGCGCAAGAGCCTCGAACCGATCCTGAAGGAGTGTCCTCCGGCTGTCGTCATCGCCCGCGGACTTGAGCCGCTGCCCGTCATGAAGGAGCTCGCGCAAAAGTACAGCGTTCCGATCCTGACGACTCAGGACACCACCTCCGTCGCCACCGCCGCGATGGTATCCTACCTCAATGTCGAGCTTGCGCCCCGCATCACCCGCCACGGCGTCTTGGTCGAGGTCTACGGCGAAGGCTGTCTGATCATCGGTGACAGCGGCGTCGGTAAATCCGAGACCGCGATCGAGCTGATCAAGCGCGGCCATCGTCTGATCGCGGACGACGCGGTCGAGATCAAGCGCGTTTCCAAAAAGTCGCTGATCGGCACCTCTCCCGAGAACATCCGCCACTTCATCGAGCTGCGCGGTATCGGCATCATCAACGCCCGCCGCATCTTCGGTATCGGTGCGGTCAAGGTCAGCGAGAAGATCGACCTCGTCATCAACCTCGAGCTGTGGAATAGCAAAAAGGTCTACGACCGCATGGGCATGGACAGCGAGTATATGGAGATCCTCGGACTCGAGGTTCCCGTCGTCACCATCCCCGTCAAGCCCGGCCGTAACCTCGCCGTTATCATCGAGGTCGCCGCGATGAACCATCGCCAGAAGAGGATGGGCTACAACGGCGCCCAGGAGCTGCTCTCGAACCTCGGCATGGATATCAGCCCCGAGGATATCAGCAAAAAGCGCATCGACACCAACTGGTGATGACCGATTGACAATTGACAATAGACAATGGACAATTTCGGGCGGGCGTACCCGCACCTGAAACCGAAAACCCGTAGGGGAGGGGCTTACTCCTCCGCCCGATTGGAGAACACATGAAGAATTTGATCGAAATACTCGAAAACAATCACATAACCTATAAAACCGACGAGCCGATGAAGGCGCATACCACCTTCAAGATCGGCGGCGCGGCGGATATCTTCATCACCGTGAACGATATCGACGAGCTGCGCCTTACTATCAAAGCCTGTCGTGATAACGCCGTCCCCGTGATGATCCTCGGAAAAGGCTCCAACCTCCTGATCTCCGACGACGGCATCGAAGGCGCGGTCATCCTTCTGGACGGCTGTTTCAAAGAGTTGACCGTCGACGGCGACACCATCACCTGCGGCGCGGGCGTCGCTCTCTCAAAGCTCTGCACCACCGCTCTCGATAACGGACTTGCGGGGCTTGAGTTCGCCTACGGCATCCCCGGCTCGGTCGGAGGCGCTGTCTACATGAACGCTGGCGCTTACGGCGGCGAGACAAAGGACGTCTGTATCGAGGCGACCTACCTTTCTCCCGACGGCGAGATCGGGACGTATACCGCCGATGAACTCGACTTTTCCTATCGCCACAGCATTTTCAAAGAAAACGACAATATAATTCTTTATTCGAAATATAAACTCACTCCGGACGATCCCGAAGCGATCAAAGCGCGCATGGACGATTTCCTCAACCGCCGCCGCACCAAACAGCCGCTCGACTATCCCTCCGCGGGCTCCGTGTTCAAGCGACCCGAGGGCGCGTATGCCGGCACGCTGATCGAACAGTGCGGCTTGAAGGGCAAGACCGTCGGCGGCGCGCAGGTCAGCGAAAAGCACGCGGGCTTTATCATTAATATCGGCGGCGCGACCTGTGACGACGTCATGGATCTTGTCAAGCTTGTTCAGGATACCGTCAAGTCGGAGACCGGCTATTATCTGGAGCGAGAGATCATCCGAACAGGGAGGTAACCGATGGAATTTGTGATCCTGACCGGACTTTCCGGCGCGGGCAAGACCAACGCGCTCCACGCGATGGAGGACAACGGCTTTTACTGCGTCGATAACCTGCCCCCGCTATTGCTCGATACCTTCTATGATCTGTGCGAGAACTCGACCGATAACCGCATGAAGCGCGTCGCGGTCGTAGCGGACGCGCGTTCCGGCGAGATGTTCGCCGAGATCGCCGACGTTCTCCAGAAAGCGAAGCTCGACGGCAGGCGCTTCAAGATCCTGTTTCTCGACGCAAAGCTCGATACCCTCGTCATCCGTTACAAAGAGACCCGCCGCAAGCACCCTCTGATCGGCGAGATGGTCTCCGGTTCTACGGAAGAGGCGGTCGAGCTGGAAGACGAGCTGATGAAAGCCGTCCGCGAGATGGCTGACTATGTGATCGATACGACCTTCATGCAGCCCGCCCAGCTCAAAGAGCGCGTCACGACCCTGTTTTCCGGCGATATCCATGATTCACTCCTCGTGACCTTCGTGTCCTTCGGCTTCAAGTACGGCATCCCGATGGAAGCGGATCTGATCTTCGACGTCCGCTGTTTGCCCAATCCGTTTTATGTTCCCGAGCTCAAGCCCCTGACGGGACTCGACGAGGCTGTCGTCGATTATGTCATGAGCTTTGAGGTCAGCCGACAGTTTATGCAAAAGCTGATCGATTTCATCGATTTCTCCATCCCGCTGTATAAGCAGGAGGGCAAGAGCGAGGTCGTCATCGGCATCGGCTGTACCGGCGGAAAACACCGTTCCGTCACCGTTGCGAGACTTCTCAATACCCACCTGATCGAACGCAGCCAAAAATCCTCCACCCACCACAGAGATATCTGGAAAGCCTAAGCCTTCCCCTTGGGGGGAAGGGGGACCGCGTCAGCGGTGGATGAGGGGCTGACTTCTCCTGAATCGCCCCGAATTCAGTGAGGCTGTATGCGTACCGAATAATAGCATAAATAATAAACTAAAATGAGTTTTTCAACCGAAACCAAACGCGAGATATGCACAAAGCTCTCGACCCGTGTGCCGCTCCAGTACAGCGAGCTCTACGCTATGCTGGTACTCGGACGCGTCTTTACCCATGAGCGGATCGTGTTCAAAACCGAAAACGAGCATACCTTCTCGCATTTTATCTTTTTACTCAATAAGCTGTTCAAGCCGAAGGTCGAGGTCATCGCCCCGATGCGCGGCGAGAGCGGCAAAAACAAAACCTATACCGTCACCGTGACAAAGCCCGCCGACTGCCGCCGTATCTTCGAGTATTACGGCCACGACAGCCGCGAGCTGAACCTACGCGTCAACCGCGCGAACATCGAGGACGAGGAACAGCAGCGCGCTTTTATCCGCGGCGCGTTTCTGGCGTGCGGATCGGTCACCGATCCCGAAAAAAGCTACCACCTCGAGTTCGCCGTCAGCTACCGCAATCTGTGCATGGATATCTGTCGCATCGTGCGCGAGATCCAGGACTGCGACGTCACCATCAAGCTGCTGTCCCGCGGCGGCGCCTACATCGCCTATATCAAGGACAGCGAACAGATCACCGACCTTTTGACCTACATGGGCGCGGTCAACGCGTCGATGAATATCATGGGCACAAAAATGCTCAAGCAGGTGCGCAACACCGCCAACCGCCGCGCCAATTCCGAGATTGCCAATCTGCAAAAGACCGCCTCCGCGTCCGCCGCTCAGATCAAAGCGATCAAGCGGCTGAAAAAATCCGGCAGATACAATCTTTTGCCGGACGAGCTGAAGGTCGTCGCCGCGCTGCGATACGACTATCCCGAGCTGACCCTGCGCCAACTGGGCGAGATGCTCGACCCGCCGATCTCCCGCAGCGGGGTCAACCACCGATTGGAAAAAATCATCAGATTCGCCGAAGATGAATCTGCGAAAGAGGAAAAACATGACTGAAGAAATGAAAAAAATGACCTTTGATGAGGCGTACCTCGCGCTGGAAAAAGCCGTCGCCGCGATGGAATCGCCCGATATCAGCTTCGAAGAGAGCCTAAAGCAGTATGAGCGCGCCTGTGAACTGGTCGCCTGTTGCCGCATGAAGCTCGACGAAGCGAAGCTCAGGATGACCGATATCAGCGAGCGTGTCAGGAAGCTGACCTCGACGTCCGCCGCGATACCCGATTTGTTGGAGGATTGAGATGAAACAGTACCTTTCGATGATCGACCGGGCGCTGGGCGCCTATATTCCCTCCGGTGAGTTCGGCGAGCAGCAGCTCATCGACTCCGCCGCCTATTCACTGCGACTCCCCGGCAAGCGCGTCCGACCCGCTCTGACGCTCGCGTTCTGCGAGCTGTGCGGCAAGGCTGCCGAGTGCGCGCTCCCGTTTGCGTGCGCCGTTGAGATGATCCATACCTATTCGCTCATCCATGACGACCTGCCCTGTATGGATAACGACGATTTCCGCCGCGGAAAACCGTCCAATCATAAGGTCTACGGCGAAGATATCGCCCTGCTCGCAGGCGACGCGCTCCAAAGCATGGCATACGCCGCGATGCTGTCCGATGACGCTCTCAAAGCGGTCGGCGCCGAAAACGCCGCGAAGGCAGCCCGTGTCCTCGCCGAAAAATCCGGATTGCTGGGCATGGTCGGCGGCCAGACCATCGACCTCATGAGCGAGGGAAAAGAGCCGAATCTCGATACCCTCCGCGTGATGGACGAAAAGAAAACCGCCTGCCTGATCGAGGCGGCGTGTATGATGGGCTGTATCTGCGCCGGCGCGGACGACGAAAAGATCGCCGCCGCTGAACGCTACGCCCATAATGTCGGACTTGCCTTCCAGATCGTCGACGATATCCTCGACGTCACCTCCACCACCGACGAACTCGGCAAGCCCGTCGGCAGCGACGCGGATAACGAAAAGTCCACCTATGTCGCGCTGCTCGGCATCGAAAAATGCCTCACGCTCGCGGACGAATTGACTCAAGAGGCGATCAAA
>OMTA01000265.1 GCA_900313895.1 uncultured Eubacteriales bacterium
GCTTTATCCTGCGCTATCCCGAGCAGGAGAACGTCGGAGGCCTGAGCTATACGCCTAATCTGTTCCGCTATGTGGGTGTGGAGAACGCCTACAATATCCGCGCCTATAACATGAGCTTTGACGCTTATGCAAAGTATATGGCGTTTCAGTAGCAGGATTCTTTGAAAAAACCCAAAAAAAGACTTGCATTTTATAAAACGTTGATGTATAATTAATCCGTTAACGTGTCTAATAACGTATGTATATATGTGAAAGAGGTGAATCAAATGCAGGAAAAGATCCATCCTAACTATGGCCAGACCACCATTACCTGCGCTTGCGGTAATGTTATCGAGACCGGCTCCACCAAGAAGGATATCCGTGTTGAAATTTGCTCCAAGTGCCATCCTTTCTTTACCGGAAAGCAGAAGCTCGTCGATACCGGCGGTCGTGTAGATCGCTTCAAGAAGCGCTTCAATATGGAGTAATATGTTTCCGAGCATAAGGCGGTACAGCAGTACCGCCTTAATTTTCACTTATTAGGATTTATCCGCACCCTCGTTTGTTCTGCCATGAGCGGGAACATCGAGGCACCGTCCTTTCAATGATTATGACAACATACAAAACGATCCGAAAGCCCGCTTCTGCAGAGCTTATCGAAAAGCGCTCGCGTTTTATCGGCTATGTCAAGCCGGTCAAAACGCAGGACGAGGCGGTTGCTTTTATCAACGAAATCAAATCAAAGCATTGGGACGCGACCCATAACGTCTATGCTTATGTGATCCGCGACGAGGGCGTTGCGCGCTACAGCGACGACAACGAGCCGCAGGGCACGGCTGGCATTCCCGTACTCGACGCGATCCGCAAGCGCGAGATCACCGACTGCGTGGTCGTGGTGACCCGCTATTTCGGCGGCACGCTGCTGGGCGCGGGCGGACTCGTGCGCGCGTATTCCGCTTCCGCGAAAGCCGGCATCGACGCCGCGGGCGAGTGCGTGATGACCCTGTGCGCTGTCTGCACGGTTCGCTGTTCCTATACGCTGTACGGCAAGATCCCGTCCCTGATCGCCCGATACGACGGCGTCGCCGACGATTCTCAGTTTGCCGACGATGTGACCGTCACCTTCCATCTGCCGACCGATCGTCTGGACGCGTTCAATAAGGCGCTGAGCGAAGAATCTTCGGGAAAAGTGCAGGCGCAGGCGATCGACGAACGTTTTTTTGCCCAATAATAGAAAAATTTTTGCAAGAAAAAGGATATTTCCCGTTTTTTGCGTAAATAATACTTGGAAGACTTGTGAATACTTTGATTGTCCGCGAAATCGGACGCAGGATCGGGAGATGCTCCCGAGAAAGAGAGAAATATGCGCTTATCGGATGATTTTATCAGCGAGGTAAAGTATCGCAACGACCTCGGCGAGCTGGCGGCTTCCTATATGCAGCTCAAGCGCCGGGGACGCAATCTGGTCGGACTATGTCCGTTCCACGGCGAGAAAACCCCTTCCTTCAACATCTATACCGAAAACGGTTCGTTCTACTGCTTCGGCTGCGGAACGGGCGGCGACGTCATCACCTTTGTGATGAAGATCGAGAATCTCGACTATCTCGAGGCGGTCAAATTCCTTGCCCAGCGCGCGGGAATGTCTATGCCCGAGGATGACTACGACGATTCGATGTCACGCCTGAGGACGCGTATCTATGAAGCGAACCGCGAGGCGGCGCGCTTTTATTACCGTAAGCTCGGCGAACGCGAGGGCGCGGAGGGGCTTGCCTATCTCAGAGGCAGAGGACTTGCCGACAGCACCATCCGCCATTTCGGACTGGGCTTTGCGCCGGATTCACGCTTTTCTCTGGGCGACTATCTGCTCTCAAAGGGCTTCACCGAGGCGGAGCTGATCGCCGCGAATCTTGTGTTCAAATCGCGATCGGGCAGGGGAGTGGTCGACCGCTTCTATAACCGCGTGATGTTCCCGATCATCGATGTGCGCGGCAATGTGATCGCCTTCGGTGGGCGTATCATGTCCGACCAAAAGCCGAAATACCTCAACACCTCCGACACGCTGGTGTTCAACAAAAGCAACAACCTGTTCTCGCTGAACAACGCGAAGAACAGCAAGTCGCGAGCCTTCATCCTGTGCGAGGGCTACATGGACGTCATCTCGCTGAATCAGGCGGGCTTTACCGAGGCGATCGCGACCTTGGGCACCGCGCTGACCATGGATCAGGCGACGCTTTTGAAACGCTACTGCGACGAAGTCATCATCTGCTACGACGCCGACGAGGCGGGGCAGAAGGCGACGTCGCGCGCGATCGGCATCCTGCGCAGCGCGGGACTGGTCGTCAGAGTGCTGCGTATCCCCGACGGCAAGGATCCCGACGAATTCATCAAGGCGCTCGGCCCGGAGGAATTCGAGAAGCGAATCAGTCAGGCCGAGAACAGCTTC
>OMTA01000020.1 GCA_900313895.1 uncultured Eubacteriales bacterium
TTCAGCTCAGGACCGACAACGATAACCGAACGACCGGAATAGTCGACACGCTTACCGAGAAGGTTCTGTCTGAAACGACCCTGCTTACCCTTGAGCATATCGGAGAGGGATTTCAGCGAACGGTTGGAAGGACCTGTGACAGGACGGCCGCGTCTGCCGTTATCGATCAGAGCGTCGACAGCCTCCTGCAGCATTCTCTTCTCATTTCTGATGATGATGTCCGGAGCCTCCAGCTCAAGAAGTCTCTTCAGACGGTTATTTCTGTTGATGACCCTGCGATACAGATCGTTCAGATCGGAGGTCGCGAAACGACCGCCGTCGAGCTGTACCATGGGGCGAATATCCGGAGGGATGACCGGCAACGCTTCGAGGATCATCCACTCGGGACGGTTGCCGGAAAGACGGAACGCCTCAACGACTTCCAGTCTCTTGGAAAGTCTCGCGCGCTTCTGGGTAGTGGTGCAAACCTCCAGCTCCTCTTTGATCTCAGCGGAGAGCGCCTCAAGGTCGATCTCGGCAAGCAGGTCGCGGATTGCTTCCGCGCCCATCGCGGCGCTGAAATCATCCTCATACTTCTCGCGCATATCGCGATACTCCTGCTCGGTGAGGAACTGCATCTTGGTCAGCTCTCTCGCGTCGCCGGGATCGGTTACGATATAAGAGGAGAAGTAGAGTACTTTTTCGAGCATTCTCGGAGAGATATCCAGCATCAGGGAGATGCGGGACGGGATACCTTTAAAATACCAGATATGTGATACGGGAGCGGCAAGCTCGATATGGCCCATACGCTCGCGTCTTACCTTGGCGCGGGTGACCTCAACGCCGCAGCGATCGCAGATCTTACCCTTAAATCTGATTCTCTTGTACTTTCCGCAGTGGCACTCCCAGTCCTTGGTCGGTCCGAAGATACGCTCGCAGAAAAGTCCGTCGCGTTCGGGTTTGAGGGTTCTGTAGTTAATTGTCTCGGGCTTTTTGACTTCGCCGTAAGACCATTCTCTAATCTGATCGGGAGAAGCAAGTCCGATTTTGATCGAATCAAATACGTTATTATCCATCATAATTCGCTTCCCTCCTTATATTTCATCTGTGCCGTAATCATCATAATCGAGCATATCATCCTGATCCTCGAAAATCGATGACTCGTCAAACATATTGCCTTCCTCGTCCTGATCCTCGTCAAGCTGGAAGCCGTCCATGGTGGTCATGACCTGATCCTCATCGAGCGTTGCGTCATCATCGGAAGCAACCGGGATGTCGTCATCCTCGTCGAAGTGCTGTTTGAGGTCGATCTCCTCGCCCTGATCGTTGAGAACACGGACGTCGAGAGAGAGGGACTGCAGCTCTTTGATCAGAACCTTGAAGGACTCGGGGATGCCCGGAGTCGGGATGTTCTGACCCTTGACGATGGCTTCATAGGTCTTGACACGGCCGACGACATCGTCGGACTTGACGGTCAGGATCTCCTGCAGGGTGTAAGCCGCGCCGTAAGCCTCCAGCGCCCAAACTTCCATCTCACCGAAACGCTGGCCGCCGAACTGCGCTTTACCGCCCAGAGGCTGCTGGGTTACGAGGGAGTAAGGACCGGTGGAACGCGCGTGGATCTTATCATCGACCAGATGATGGAGCTTGAGGTAGTACATATAACCGACGGTGACGGGGTTATCGAACCATTCGCCGGTACGACCGTCGCGCAGTCTTGTCTTACCCTCCATCGAAATACCGTTCAAACGGAAGCATTCGCCGAAGTCGATGCCGGTATTCTCGCGCTTATCGGGATAATCGTCCTTGTCGCGGATCTGCTCGAACAGCTCAAAGATATCCTGCTCGTGCGCACCGTCAAAGACAGGGGTCATGATCTTCCAGCCGAGCGCCTTGGCGGCGTAGCCGAGGTGAACCTCCAGAACCTGACCGATGTTCATACGGGAAGGTACGCCCAGAGGATTCAGTACGATATCGAGCGGCGTGCCATCGGGCAGGAACGGCATATCTTCAACGGGAAGGATGCGCGATACGACACCCTTGTTACCGTGACGACCCGCCATCTTATCGCCGACGGAGATCTTGCGCTTCTGCGCAAGATAGCAGCGGACGACCTTGTTGACGCCGGGCTGCAGCTCGTCGCGGCTGTCTTCACGGGTGAAGACCTTGACGTCGACAACGATACCGCTTTCACCGTGAGGCACACGCAGAGAGGTATCTCTGACTTCTCTTGCCTTTTCGCCGAAGATCGCGCGCAGCAGGCGTTCCTCCGCAGTCAGCTCGGTCTCACCCTTAGGCGTGACCTTACCGACCAGGATATCGCCGGCGTGTACCTCGGCGCCGATGTGGATGATACCGTTTTCATCCAGATCCTTGAGCATATCCTCGCCGACATTCGGGATGTCGCGGGTGATCTCCTCGGGTCCGAGCTTGGTATCACGGGCGTCGATCTCATATTCTTCTATATGGATAGATGTGTAAACATCATCACGAACGATTTTTTCATTGATCAGGACAGCGTCCTCATAGTTGTAGCCTTCCCAGGTCATGAAGCCGATCAAGGCATTCTTACCCAGAGAGATCTCGCCGTCCTTGGTTGCGGGACCGTCAGCCAGGACCTCGCACTTCTTGACACGCTGTCCGCGCTCAACGATCGGGATCTGGTTGATACAGGTGCCCTGGTTGGAGCGGAGGAACTTGATGACCTCGTGATCCTTGACCTTGCCGTTGTCATACTGGACACGGATATGATCCGCGTCAACGCTCATAACGGTACCTTCGTCCTCGGCAAGTACGCAGACGCCGGAGTCGGTGCCCGCCTTGTACTCCATGCCGGTGCCGACGATCGGCGATTCGGTGACCATGAGCGGAACCGCCTGACGCTGCATGTTAGAGCCCATCAGCGCACGGTTCGCGTCATCGTTTTCAAGGAACGGGATCATCGCGGTAGCGACGGAAACGACCATTCGCGGAGAAACGTCCATCAGATCGAAGCGGAACGCCCTGTGATCGACGAACTCGCCCTTGTAACGGCCGACGACACGCTCGTTGATGAAGTGGCCTTCCTCATCGAGGGGTTCGTTCGCCTGAGCGACCATGTATTCGTCCTCGACGTCAGCGGTCATGTAGACAACTTCGTCGGTGACGACGCCTTTTTCCTTATCGATCTTGCGGTAGGGAGCCTCCACAAAGCCGTACTCGTTGATCTTCGCGAAGGTCGCGAGATACGAGATCAGACCGATGTTCGGGCCTTCAGGCGTCTCGATAGGACACATACGACCGTAGTGAGTATAGTGTACGTCACGAACCTCGAATCCGGCGCGGTCACGGGACAGACCGCCGGGGCCGAGGGCTGACAGACGTCTTTTATGTGTCAGCTCAGCAAGAGGGTTGGTCTGATCCATAAACTGTGACAACGGAGAGGAGCCGAAGAACTCCTTGATCGCCGCGGTTACGGGACGGATGTTGATCAGAGATGAGGGCGAGAGCGACTCGGGATCCTGCGCCTGCAGGGTCATACGCTCACGGATGACGCGCTCAAGACGGGAAAAGCCGATGCGGAACTGGTTCTGCAGCAGCTCGCCGACGCAGCGGATACGTCTGTTGCCCAAGTGGTCGATGTCATCGGTATTGCCGATATGCTCGGCAAGACAGTTCATATAGTTGACGGACGCGAAGATATCGTCGGTCGTGATGTGGTTGGGAACCAGATCGCCGGCTCTCAGCTCGATCTCGCGCTTTAAGTCTTCCTCATTCTCGCAGGAATCGAGGATCTCGCAGAGTACATCGAAGCTGACGCGCTCTTTGATACCCAGCGGCTTACAGTCAAAATCAACATAAGCGTTGATATCGACCATACCGTTGGAGAGCACCTTGACCTCCTTACCGTCGTCGGCGACAACATATACGAACTTTACGCCGGCGTTATCGATATCGGCGGCAAGCTCTTTGGATACGGTATCGCCGCGCTGAGCCATGACCTCACCCGTGCGGGGATTCGCGACAGGCTCAGCGAGGGTTCTGCCGGTGATACGTCCGGCAAGATTGAGCTTCTTATTATACTTATATCTGCCGACACGCGACATATCGTAGCGTCTCGGGTCAAAGAAGAGGTTGTTGATGTGGGTCTGTGCGGACTCGATCGTCGGAGGCTCGGAGGGACGCAGCTTGCGATAAACCTCTAAAAGACCTTCTTCGACGGTCTTGCAGTTATCTTTTTCAAAGGTAGCCTTGATACGGGCGTCATCGCCGAACATTTCGACGATATCAGCGTCACTGCCAAGACCTAACGCACGCAGGAAAACCGTGATCGGCAGTTTGCGGTTTTTATCGATACGGACATAGAAAACGTCGTTGATGTCGTTTTCATATTCCAACCAGGCGCCGCGGTTCGGGATGACGGTAGAGGAGAACAGCTCCTTACCGGTCTTGTCGTGCTCCATTTTGAAGTAGACGCCGGGAGAACGGACGAGCTGAGATACGATAACGCGCTCAGCGCCGTTGATGACAAAGGTACCGCTGTCGGTCATGAGCGGGAAATCGCCCATATAGACATTGGATTCCTTGATCTCGCCGGTCTCCTTGTTCAAAAGTCTTGCGGTGACTCTCAGCGCGGCGGAATATGTGGCGTCGCGCTCCTTACATTCGATCACCGAGTAGTTGGGATGGTCAACATCGAGGCTGTAGTCGATGAAGTCAAGCACAAGGTTGTCCTGATAATCCACGATACCGGAAACATCCTTGAAGACTTCCTTCAGGCCTTCGTCCAAAAACCACTGATAGGACTTCTTTTGGATCTCAATGAGATTCGGCATACCGATGACGTCTTCAATTTTGCCGAAGCTCTTTCTCTCCGCGTTGCCCAATTTCACGTTTTTGACATTAACCATTAGGCACATCACTCCTTCTGTAAATATCGAATCACAAATGCGGGAAAACACCGCTGTTGAAAACGCTTACAACACAGTCATTGCGAAGTCTCGACGGGACTGTGGCAATCCCCTTGTCATTCCGACCGGTCACAAAAGGAAGAGGATTCCCGCGTCAGGCTGACGCATCCCTCGGAATGACAGACTGTCGGTTACAAGATTGTTTTCAATTTGCTATTGACAAATCGGAAAGACTTTGATAATATACTTTGTCGAAAAATCTTTGCGACAGTCAAAGGCGTATATTTCCCATAATGATACATTGTAGTATTCTAAAACAATTCGTCAAATTTGTCAACTGATTTTTGCGATTTTCTTTAAAAAAACCGCTTTTAATTCTCTTTTACAATTATAATTAAAATTTTCTTGTTCTCGCAAAAAGCCGCAAACACCCGGTAGCGTTTAAAGTTTTATCCAAACAAAAGTGTTGTGACTTGGATATATTTGACAGTATTTTTGCGTGATAGGATAGGATTACCGTATACTTTAAACGGAAAAGGTGACCGAAGTGGCAATCAAAGGTAAAAAAATTGAAAAGTTTTTGAAAAATTCCGTCACGGTGCGCGCTTTTGATGAGATCGACTCCACCAACAACGAGGCAAAGCGCCGCGCAGAAGCCGATCGAGGACGCGCCGTCCTCTATGTCACGGATCACCAGACCGCCGGCAGAGGCAGACGCGGACATGATTTTTACTCGCCCAAAGGCAGCGGGCTGTACTTCACCCTCTCTCTTCCCCTCTCCGCTCAGCCCGCGGATATCCAGGTGATGACCTGTGTCGCGGCGGTCGCGACGTGTGAAGCGATCGAGGCGCTGACAGACGGTAAGCCGCGGATCAAATGGGTCAACGATATTCTGATCGACGGCAAAAAGGTCGCGGGGATCCTGACGGAGCTGGTATCGGACGGACAGAATCGCCCCCTGTCCGTGATCATCGGCATCGGCATCAACCTGACCACCGACCATTTTCCCTCCGAATTCGCCGCAACCGCCGGATGCGTGGGAAAGGCCGATCCCAACCGCTTGTGCGCGGCGATCGTCGATCACCTGATCAATATGTATATGATCATCGTAGGGGACGGCGCCCTCGACGTCCCGCATACCGAATACTCATTTGTCACAGTCAATCACGAATATAATTCTATTTTAGAAAAATACAAGCAGTTGAACACCTGTGTCGGAAAAGGAATCCGCTACACCGATACAAGCGGCGAACATATTGCCCGGGCGGTCGATATCGCCATGGACGGCAGCTTGATCATCGAAGAAAACGGCACGCAAAAAACGCTCCACTCGGGAGAGATCTCCATTATTCCCCTGACATAGCGAAACCGCGACGGAAATCCGCCGCGGTTTTTATCATGTTGTGAAATAGTAGATCAGGCCGTAGAGGATCGCCGCCGAGGTACCGTATACCAGCACAGGGCCGGCGATGATAAACATCTTTGCCGCAAGTCCCGTGATCAGTCCCTCCGCCTTAAATTCGATCGCCGGAGCTGACATCGCGTTCGCAAAGCCCGTGATCGGCACCAATGTTCCCGCACCGCCGTGCTTGGCAAGATGCTCGTAGCGATGGATCGCCGTCAGGAACACGCCGATCGCGATCAATGTCACCGAGCAGAGTGTCTTTGCGGTTTCCTCATCGATCCCGATCATAAGATACAATTCCAAGATCCCCTGCCCTATCGTACAGATAGCGCCGCCGATACAGAACGCCTTGACGCAGTTCTTCACGATCGGGCTGTTTTTCGAGCGGATCTTCACCATTTGCGCGTATTTTTCGTTTGTCATGTTATCACCAAGGCTAGTTTGCCCGCGCGTTCACAGATTATTTATAGAGGTTACAAAACTGTATTTTGATTTTGTCTATATATAGTTATATAATAACAATGATAATGGAATATAATGTGGAAGTATAGGATTTAAAGGAAGAATGATCGATTTGCACTATCTCGATAACAGCGCGACCACAGCGGTCTCAAAAGCCGCCGCTCAAAAGGCGCTGTATATGATGACAGAGAACTTCGGCAATCCGTCGTCGCTGCATAAGCTCGGCATCAACGCGGAGCTGTGCATAGAGGACGCGCGGGAAGCCGTCGCGAAAGCATTGGGCGCGCAGCCGAAGAATATCATCTTCACCTCCGGCGGAACGGAAGCCAACAACACCGTACTGTTCGGCGCGGCTGAGGCGCTCAAACGTCGCGGCAACCGGATCATCGTCTCCTCGGTGGAGCATTCCTCCGTCTACGAGAGCGCGAAACGACTTTCCGAGCTGGGCTATGATGTACAGTACGCGCCGGTCGACGGCGACGGTATCGTTGACCTCGAAAAGCTCGACAGCCTTTTGAGCGACAAAACGATCCTCGTCAGCATTATGGCGGTCAACAACGAAACAGGCTCGATCCAGCCCACCGAAGCGATCGCTAAGCGGATCAAACGCCGCAGTCCCGAGGCACTTTTCCACGTCGACGCGGTACAGGCATTCTGCAAAATGCCGCTCAAGCCGCTGAGATGGGGCGTTGACTTCATGACCGTCAGCGCGCACAAGATCCACGGGCCGAAGGGCGTCGGCGCGATCCTGATCCGTGACGGCGCGCGCATGATCCCGCTGCTGTACGGCGGCGAGCAACAGCACAAAACGCGCCCGGGAACCGAAAGCGCGCCCCTGATCGCAGCCTTCGGCGAAGCGGTCAAGGAGGCGGATATCTCCGCTAATCTCTCCTATATCCGCGAGCTGAACGACTACGCCGTGTCAGGGCTGAAAGCGCTTGACGGCGTCACGATCAATTCGCCCGCATCCGCCCTGCCCTACATCATCAACATCTCCGTCAAGGGGATCCGCTCCGAGACCATGCTGCATCACTTAGAGCAAAGCGAGGTCTATGTTTCCTCCTCCAGCGCGTGCGCAAAAGGCAAGCGCAGTTATGTGCTGGCGGCGATGGGGCTCAGCGATGATCGTATCGACAGCGCTATCCGCATCAGCTTTTCCAAATACAACACAAGATCCGACATCGACGCCCTGATAAAAGGGCTCGAAAGCGGAATCAAAAACTTGCAAAGAAAGCAGTAGGGACGACCAATGGTCGTTCGCCGAAATCGATCTGATCAACGGACGGTCAATGACCGTCCCTACAAAGGAAGCTATATGAAAGAAATCGTACTGATCAAGCTCGGCGAGATGGTTCTTAAGGGACTCAACCGCCGCACCTTTGAGGATGTGCTGATCAAAAACATCAAGTACCGCCTCAGAGATTTAGGAAAATTTGAAATCAAGATCGCCCAGTCGACCATTACCGTCATCCCGGCATCGGATGACATCGATCTCGACGACGTATGCGAGCGCATCGGCGAGGTGTTCGGTATCGTCACCTATTCACGCGCCTGTGTGTGCGAAAAGGATTTTGACGATATCCTTGCAAAAGCGCCTGTCTACGCCGCTGACGCGCTGTCTGAAGCAAAGACCTTCAAGGTCGAGAGCAAGCGCAGCGATAAGCGCTTCCCCTACAAATCCCCCGAGATCTCGGCACAGGTCGGCGGCAAGATCCTTTCCGCTTTTCCGCACCTGAAGGTAGACGTCAAAAATCCCGACGTCATCGTCACCGTTGAGGTGCGTGATTACGCCGCCTATATCCGCTACGGCACGATGCGCGGTCAGGGCGGTATGCCGGTCGGCACATCGGGACTCGCGACCGTCCTTATCAGCGGCGGTATCGACTCTCCCGTCGCCGCCTATATGATGGCAAAACGCGGCTTGAAGCTCAACGCCGTTCACTTTGAAAGCCCGCCCTATACCTCTGAGCGCGCGCGCTTGAAGGTAGAAAAGCTGCTCTCACTGGTCAGCCGCTACGCAGGCTCGATCGAGATGCACACCGTACCGCTGACAAAGATCCAGGAAACCATCCGCGATCGCTGTCCCGAGGAGTTGTTTACGATCCTGCTTAGGCGCGTGATGATGAAGATCGCGTCGAGGATCGCCGATACCACCGGCTCCGGCGCGCTGATCACCGGCGAAAGTCTCGGTCAGGTAGCCTCCCAAACGATGTACGCATTGGGCTGTACCGACGCCGCGGCGTCAAAGCTCGTCCTGCGCCCTTTGATCGGCATGGATAAGCAGGAGATCATCAACATCTCCCGCCGCATCAACACCTTTGAAACCTCCATCGAGCCGTACGAGGATTGCTGTACTATCTTTACCCCCAAGCATCCGCGTACCAAGCCCGTATTGAAATTTGTAGAGATCGCGGAACGCGAGGCGGAGCTTGACGAGATGATCGAGCAGGCGATCGCCGACACCGTTGTCAAGACGATCACTCCATAAACGGCTTTCCGTGCATGGGAAAGCAATCCACTCTGAAAAGAGGCATCCTATATGTACAATTGTGAAATATTCTCTCTGAGGCGTAATCGAAGCGATTTCGCTCAATTTGAAGAAGGCTTTGAATACACCTCAGCGATCCTGCGTGAAAACGATATCGACGTCAAATACAAAACCGATCTCAACGCCGACGCGGTCAAGCTCGCCGACGCGGTAGCGGAATCCGTCAAAAGCGAAGAAACCGATCTGTTTATCTTCGTCAACGCGCTGAACACCTCCGACAGCTCCTCCTTCAAAAAGCTGTTCTATGAGCATATCCTGCGTACGGAAAGCGAGCTCAAGCCCGATCCCACCCATGCAGGCGAGACCCCGAGGCTCAAGATCTTTCCGATGGGCGATATGGGTATGGGCTACAGAGGCTACTGCTTCAAGCTGTATAACAAGCTGTTCATCGCCCTGCCGTGCGCTTCTCTCGCGCAAAAAGACGTTACCGAGCTGATCCTCGAGGGCGTTAAAAAAGCCAATGAGATCTTTGACAGCAACTTCGATCTGTATCCTGTCGGTATCGTATATCCCGAATCGGAAGAAGCGGCTATCGCAACCGGCGCTGTAGACAGGACTTTACCGGATAAAAAGAAGAAAAAGAAAGAGGGCTTCTTCCGCTCTTTCATCCCGCATAAGGGCGATACAAAGGGCACGGTCATCCGCAAGATCGCGGTGCTTGTCGCGATAGCGATATTCATCGGCGCGCTGATCTACGTCATCAACTTCTTTATTGTCGGACCCGCCCAGAACAACGCCATCAACGACGAGATCCGCGAGCTGGCCTACAACAAAGACAACACCTCCCCCACCACGCCCGACGGCAAACCCGCGCCCGAGCAGGACTGGGCTGCGCTCAAAAAGATCAACAAAGAGATCGTCGGTTGGATCCGTCTGGACGACACCCGCATCGATTATCCCGTTATGTTCCATCCCGGCGACGATCAGAATGAGCAATACTACCTCAATCACACCTATAAGCACGAGTGGTCAGAATATGGCACCGTTTTCATCGATTACCGCTCCACGGAAAGCACCAAGTCAAAGAACGTCATCCTCCACGGCCACAACATGATCGACGGCTCGATGTTCCATGAGCTGATCAACTACTCCGACCGCTTTGAGGGCGATCTCGATTACTACAAGGATCACTCCGTCTTCACCTTCAACACGCCCGACGGCGACGCGAAGTGGAAGGTCATCTCTGTATTCAAGACCTCTACCCTGTTCGCGCACGGCGAATTCTTCAACTATATGCAGGGCGATTTCACCTCCCCCGCCGAGTTCATGAACTTCGTCTACAATGTGCGTATCCGCTCCATGTTCAACGTACCTGTCACCGTCAACGAAAACGACCAGATCCTGACCCTTTCCACCTGCTCCTACGAATACACCAATTTCAGAACTGTTGTCGTAGCACGTAAGGTTCGCGAAAAGGAAGATCCTACCGTTGACGTCAAGCTCGCTTCCGTCAATCACGATCCCTTCCTCCCCGAGGTATGCTATGACGGCAAACGTCCCGATCCGGGTACCTTCAAGTCGGCGTTCAAGAGCAAACAGATCAACTGGTACGACGGAAAGTACAACGGCAAAGACGAAAACACCCTCAAGGGCAGCGAGGCACTGACCGCGACGGTAGCCGCCAACCCCACCGAACCGCCTACCGAAAAGCCGAAGAAGGGCGCCTCCGCTACAAAACAGCCTGAGGCGCGCAAGGTCTACACGGTCAACTATGTCAATCAGGATGGTTCACAATTCGCTTCCTACAGCGTATTTGAGGGCGATCCGGTACCTGTTCCCGACAAGAAGCCGACCTATGAAGACGACTACTATACCTACACCTTCGCCGGATGGAATACCGATATCCCGGGCGTTGACTTCCAACACCTCAACGCGAGTATCACCATCGCGCCTAAATTCACCTATAAGCGCAAAAACTGATCGAGCCATATTACACATCGTTTCAACGTAAAAAAGCCATGAAATACGAACTGATTTATTACCTAGCAAAAAAAACAGGATACTGCGAAAAGCGCCTCAAGCGCATCCTTTTGAATATCGGCTTTGAGCCGAACCGCATCGTCAGTGCAACTTCACCCACGATGCTGGGCGAAGAGGTCGTCCACAGCCTCAAGCTGTGTCGGCTGGTCGTCATCATCGGCGGACTTCATTCGCCGGATGACGATAACCTCGCGACGGTACTTTCGCGCGTGTTCTCCGTCGCGTCGG
>OMTA01000013.1 GCA_900313895.1 uncultured Eubacteriales bacterium
CATCGTCTGCCTTGATATAGCTCATTGTTGCCTCCTAAAAATTGAAATGCTTTAGGGTAAGCAATGGCTATAAAATATTCAAACGATACCGAATAGCCAATGCTTATACGGCAATAACATATCTTTTCAAAACGCAGCCCTCCTGTCTGTCATATTATATACGAAAGCCTTTTATTTGTCAAAAAAACCAGAAAAAACCGATTATACAGCATATGTTTTGTCGCCGTTTTGATAGGCGGCGTAGATTCTTTCAAGCTCTTTGACCGCGGCTTCCTTTGTCGGATAGCTGTTCAAAATATCGGAATGATGGCCGACGCTGCCCACAAGCGCGTACTTTTTATCCTTTCCGTTTCCGTAATTGCGCTGAACGGCAAGGCGGTTATACTCCGCGCATTTTGTTTTGTCCTTTAATAAAATAACCATAGTCAATTCCCTTTCCAAAGCTTTAGGTTCATATGAGATATAAACTAAGATAAATAAAACGAAAACAGGTGTAAGAAACAATATATAACTCAAAGCGACACACCCTTATTCATAGATTTCACTTTCTTTTTGCAGCTGCTTCATATTCCGCCGCGCCCTGGCTGTCAGCACAAGCGCATATATGCACATAGCGACATACACCGCCGTAAAAATCATAAACAGCACGCCGAATACGACAAATACAACCGAAACCCCGGGGAAAGTCATTCTCCTTCCGATAAAAAATATACTTTCCAGAACAAGAAGAACGGAAATTGCTACGAAAATAATGCTTAAAATCCGAAAGCGTTGATATATCCTTTTCGCACTGTCGGTTTTTTCGGGCGCTTCACAAACAAATTCGGGCGAGACCTCAGCCTTTTTGCCAGTAAGATACAGCAGGTCGCCAAAGCCGTCCATTGTATGCGGTATCGGCTGATAGCCGCACTGAGCCGCAAAAGAAGACAGCTCCAAAACCTTTTCCTTTGCCGTGGCGTGAAGGACGGTAAAATACTCGTCCGGCTCTGTTTTTTCAAAGGTGTAAAAGCAGCCGCACTTGATATAGACGAGCTTCCAGCCCTCTCTGTTCATCTTATTGATAAACTCAAGCTCCTTATCAAGCGAAAAAAACAATTTACATTTTGTGATGTTTGAATTATCCATAAAAGCCCTTTGAGAGCAGGGTATTTATAGCTCCGTACAGCGTGCCTGCGCCGATATTCAACCTTCCGTTTGTCAGCTTTTTCACGTTCTGCATAATACCGTAGCCGTGCATTGGCGTAAGCAGTGACAGCAGAATATAATATACAGGCTCGGTCAGTGCGTTAGGCGTAAGCAGTGACAGCAGAATATAATATACAGGCTCGGTCAGTGCGTTATGCTTAGACATAAGTTCACCTCTGTTATCGTTCTCCGATATATCATTTGCTGTTATATCGTTATCCGATATATCGGACGTTGTAATAACTATATCACCTTCCGATATATTTGTCAAGAGTTTTTTAAAAAACGCCGCCAAGCAGATATCATCCAACTTGGCGGCTGTGCTGATTAGGTGTAAATCAGCTCTGCATTAACAATCTCCGTTGCACGGTTACGGATATTATTCATTCTTGCAACCCACAGCATTTGGTTTTCCGCTTTGAGCTGTTCTGTTACACCTTCCTTTTCGGCAAGTTGTTTTACTAACCGAAAGAACATCTCCTCCGCCTGCTCGTCGATGTCGGCGAGATAAGCGGTGAGCTTGCAGCTTGTCAGCAGATTGGTATAGCGGATTTTGTGATGTTGTTTGATGTAGCGTAAATGCCGCTTGCCCCAAACGCCGATTTCAACCTTTGGCTGTTCGGGGAGTTTCAAACACGGCAGATAATAATCGCCTTGCAGCTCGTAGTGAATACCTGTTTTCTTGTCGTAAATTCTCTTTTCCATTGTTCATCAACCTTTCTTAATATATTTAGCGTGCGTCACGCTGTTTTGACTTTTTGAATCCTCTCGCCTGCTCGATAATCTCATTGAGCTTACGCTTTCCGAAAACCTTTTCCAACAAGCGATAGGCTTTGTTTTGTTCACGGAGCATACCGTTGACCTCTTTGAGCTTGGTGTTTTCATATTTCAGATGTTCGTTCTCACGGTACAGTCTGCCGTTCATATTATTGATACGGTGGTAACTCTCCCAGCCCTGATAGCTTCTTGCGAGGACTGTACGAACAAGATTTTTCAACCGGTTAATTAGCGGTTCTACAAACTTTTTCTTGTAGCTCTTTACCGTAATCAAGCCCTGCGGCTCAGGGAGTTGCAGTTGCGGATCTTCGTCAAGCTGTTTTTCGACGTCGCCGAGTATTTCCTTTGCTTCTTCGATTTTCTCAACCGTCGCTTTCAGACCTTTGACCTCAAGCTGCTTTTCTTCAATCTCCCGGTCGAGCTCAGCAACCTCTTTGGCTCGCTCCTGCTTTTTGTAATCAAGTACGGACAAGTGCTGCTCGTGAGTACCCTTCTGCTCCCACTCGATACCGTGCCGCTCCATAATCTGAGCGAGGACTTTCTTTTCGGAAAGTATCCAGCGATTCAACTCGTTGTCGCTCTTTCCCTCGCCTTTGAAGCCCATATTGAGCATTGCCTGTTTCAGCGAAACTCTTGTTTCCAAACCTCGCTTGCTCCCGGTTGTGAACGGTACAAAGTCGATATGAATATGCGGCGTCGCTTCGTCCATATGAAGGTGCGCCGAGAACACTCTCAGGTAGGGATTGCGCTCTTGGAAGCCCTGATAGTATTCGTCGAGGACTGTCCTCGCAAGCTCGGCGTACTCTCCTGTCGCTGACATATCGTCCTTGTTGCCAATTTGGAAGATGATCTCGTGGAATAGCTTTTCCTGCTTTCCGGACTCGATATGCTTATAGTAATCGGGTATTCTTCTGTCCTTGCGTTTCTGTTTATCGTTGTACTGTTTCAGAGCTTCATCAAACATTTCGTGATACACTTTCTTGATTGGCTCGTTGCAGTAATCTATATTTAAATGGGTGCGCTCGCTGTCCACATTCTCCGCTGTGAAAGTGCGACTGTTGTGTATGACGGAGCCTTTACCCACCATTGCGCTGATCGTTCTTTTCATTTATCTACCTCAAATCTGTATTTATATTCAGCTATCTTTTTACTGAGTCGCTTACTCAGGTTCTGTTACTCTTGCCAAGAGTAACGCAAAAGCACTTTTGACAGCAGGGCTATCAAAAATGCAACCTGCAAGCAGGTTTTGCGCTCTCCGAGGGGCAAGGGCAGCCCTTTGAAAAGGGCTCCCTGCACCCAGCGGAAACTTTTGTATTGTCACTTCCCGAAAAGGAACATTGCAAGATTGCAGGTATCTATACTGCTGCAATGTTGCAACCTTGACTATGCGGCAAGCTGCCAATACCACTTCGAGCCTATCTTGATTGACTGAACATCCAAACTCTTTTTCACCGTGTCGAGTATCCGCTTGGAGATACCCATACTCTCAGCTTTTTGTTGAATGACCTGCTGCGGACACTTTCCCTCAGCAAGACAATCGGTAATCAGGCTCTCAGCCATTTCCGATTTTTTCTGTCGGCTGAAGCCGCTGAGTAAATCGTCAATGGAAATGTCATAGTAACCGATCCAGTGAAAACCCGTCTCCTTGTTCAGTTCAAAGGCTATCGGCTCACCTTCGGGAGCGAGCGAAGATTTCTGGTGTGCCATCACTCGTGTTTCGGGGCTGTCCTTCACTCTGCCGACAACCAACACACTTCTTGCCGTTGCTTGAAAATCCACAGAGCCAAGTCCACGATAGTTCGCTTTTGTCCCTTGCATTTTATTCAAATGCCCGACAAGGATAATCGCACACTTGTACTTTTCGGCTATACGTCCCAGCTGTGAAAGAACGCTCCGTACCTCATTGGCACGATTCATATCAACCTTTTCTCCGAGATACGCCTGCATAGGATCGAGGATAATCATTCTTGCGCCTGTTTCTTGAATTGCCTGCTCCACTCTTGTGTCGAGCATTGTTAAGGGGACTTCCGATTCATCGATGACCTTAATCCGAGTACAGTCGGCGTTACCTGATAGCAAGCGAGGTTTTATCGTATCTCCCAAGCCGTCCTCAGCGGTCTGGTAGATGATACTGATTGGCTCACGCTCGGTGTCGTCACAGGGGAGCTTATCTCCCCGTGACAACAATGCTGCAAGCTGCAAAATCAAAGTCGTTTTACCTTCGCCCGGGTCGCCGTGTATAATAGTGAGCTTTCCGAAAGGAATGTACGGATACCACAGCCATTCGATTTCCTCGACGGCTACCTCGTCCATTCCGATGATTTTTAATTCTGCCATTTACATATACCTCCTGTAATTTTTACAAATCTATTGAATTTACAGAAGGAATCGGGTATAATACAGTTGTTAGGTATGAGTGGCTGTCCTGCTTCTGCGCCAACAGAAGCGTTAGGGACAGTCATTTCTTTTATCCGCATATACCATCCTCCTTCATTCCATTGAGCGTAACTGTGATAAGCTCAATATTGTCAAGCAGTTCATCACGAATATTGCCGCCCGCCTCAATGCGTTTCAGCTCCTCCAAGACTAAGGCAAGCTGCGTTTTCAGCGCTTTATATACCCTTGGATTGCCCTGTACCACAATGTCACGATTCATACATTTGCGGTAACAATACTCCTGCTTAGGCAAGCCTGAGAGAGCGACGGCAGTGTTGATCTGCTCGTTTTCCTCGGGTGATACTCGAAACCCTACGGTGATGTTTCGCCAACGGTTGTGTTCATCTCTGTTTTTAGCTGACATTTTTGAAATCCATCCTTTCCTGATCTAATCGTTGTACCATTTCCGTCTGCCTTGATGGAAACAGATGGGCGTATCTCAACGTAATCTCGATACTCTCGTGACCAAGCCTGTCCGCAATCGCTACGGGAGTAAAACCCATATCAATCAAAAGTGAAACGTGACTGTGACGTAAATCGTGAATTCTGATGCGCTTTACACCTGCTGCCTTTGATCCTCTGTCCATCTCGTGATGAAGATAGCTTTTGTTAAGTGGAAAAACACGATCTTTCTTTTTCAGACCGTAAATCGTACTGAAGTAATCCTGCATTTCCTCGCACAAAAACTGCGGCATTTTGATGACACGGTTGCTCTTTTTGGTTTTCGGTGTAGTAATAACATCTTCACCGTGTAAACGCTGATAGGATTTGTTGATTCTCACCGTACTGTTATTGAAATCGAAATCCGCAGCCGTCAGGGCTAAAAGCTCGCCCTCACGGATACCGCACCAATACAGCATTTCAAAAGCGTAGTAAGAAACAGGCTTGTCCATCATTTCCTCGGCAAAGCGGCTATATTCGTCCTTTGTCCAGAAGTTGATGTTTGCACCGTCCTTGTCGCCCATACTGCCCGCTTTGGCGGCGGGATTGGAACGCAAGTCATAATGCTTAACAGCGTGATTGAAAATAGCGCTGAGCTGATTATGGACGGTCTTTAGATATGTTTGCGAATACGGGTGCCGTTTTTCGTTGCGGTAGGCAAGAAGCTCATTTTGCCAAGCGATAACATCCTTGGTTGTGATCTCGCTGATATTCCGCTTTCCGAAATACGGTAGGATTTTGGTTTTGATGATATGCTCCTTAGTCAGCCAAGTGTTTTCTTTCAGGCGTGGGCGTATATCCTTTTCATAAAGCTGTGTAAAGGCTTCAAAGGACATATCCATATCAGCGGCGTTCTGCTGCTGAAAGGTACGCTCCCATTCCTGCGCTTCACGCTTGGTGGAAAAACCTCGCTTGCATTTCTGCTTGCGCTCGCCTTTCCAATTCACATATCGAGCCATCACATACCAAGTGTTATTGCTCTCGTTCTTAAATACAGGCATTGTTGAAATTCTCCTTTCCGACTCCGTAGAGCCTTTCGTTAAAGTATTGTCTGTTTACTCTTCCTGAGATAGTGACGAAGCCCTTTGCTTTCAGCTCATTGTTAAGTTGCTTAATAATTTTATAAGCATACGAAACAGATACATCAAGCTCGGTGGCTACCTCCTCTACTCTCATAAATTTATTCTCCATAGCATTTGTCCTTTCTTTATGATTTTTGATATATGGATGTAAATAAACGCAGAGTTGTGCCGTTCTACCTGCGCGTCGTTCCTGCCCCCTTGTTGTCAGGAGCGTTATCTCGCTCGCTCTTGCCTATGCAAGAGGTCCTGGCGGAGTATCCCGTGCAGACGGTCATTCAATTGTATATAAACATATTAAGTTATGTTATATGTTTAGTATAATACACAAATATGTTTATGTCAAGGGGTTTCAGAAAAAATAATTAAACTTTTTTATTTACATTACTCTTGACAACATTAAACTTATATGTTATTATAATTATAAGATAATTCGACAAGGAGTGAGAATAATGGCTATTGGCGAAAGAATCCGCTTTATCCGTAATCTCAGAGGAATGACACAGAAATACTTAGGTATAATGGCAGGCTTGCCTGAAAGAACTGCCGACATCCGTATGGCGCAGTACGAAGCAGGAACAAGAACGCCGAAAGAAGATTTGACTAAGGCTTTGGCGCACGCTTTGGATGTATCGCCCGACGCTTTGACCGTACCCGACATTGATTCCTATATCGGTTTAATGCACACGCTGTTTGCCTTAGAGGATATATACGGTCTGACGATTGAAAACAGGGACGGCGAAATCATTATGCGTATTGATCCGTTCAAGAGCAGAGAAGCAAGAAATCTTTTGGATGAGCTTCCGAGTTGGTGCGAAATGCGTGAAAAATACCGCAAGGGCGAAATCAGCAAGGACGATTACGACAAGTGGCGCTATAACTATCCTAAGTATGATACGTCCGGGCATTGGGTGAAAGTGCCGTCTAAAGAGCTGAGCGACGCACTGATTGAGGCGTTCAAAGATATAATCAAAGAGTGATACAAATCGAAGTATGTGGAGGGTAAGAAAATGAAAGAGTTATGGAACAGATATTTAAAGATACCGGCATTCTTATATTTCATGCTTTATACATTAGCTACTATAGCAAACAGCATATTCTATCTTGTTCAAGGTACATATGAGGATCCTTCCGGAAATTGGCACGAAATAGATAGAGCCGTATTAGTTCTTATAGTGGTAATAGCTTTTGCGCTTATCAGATATATTAAAATAAAGAATTTCTTGTTGAAGGTATTAACTGTTTATGTTCCTACAATGCTTCTTGTTTTCATATATGTATTTATAAGAGGACTTACAGTTGAACTTGCAGGTTCGGCATATAGAGATGTCTTTATTAATTATACAGCAGGATTTATTATAGTATCGATTATTGTCTTTATTATAACTATAATTAGAAAAAAGAAGAGTACAGCTATTAGTGATAAACAGACGAGAAAATAAAAATTAATACTGTTTAGCAAAATCGTTTCTGTCTATCACGATTAATAACGACAAAAAGCCCTTAGCTGCATTTGTACACAGCTAAGGGCTTCATCATATGGATTTTTACAGTCACAATCCAAAGAATGATTATTCCTTTACCCCACAACCACCTGATTCACAGAATAATTGCGGTAATAGCGACTGTTATCAAATTGTTATCAAAAGCAACGCAAAAGGCTCGTAACCTCGCATAAATACTGGGTTTTCAGCGTCTTACAAATCACTCCCACTCGATGGTGGCGCAGGGCTTGGGGGTGAGGTCGAAGAGGACGCGGTTGACGCCCTTTACCTCGTGGGTGATGCGGGCGGTGATGTGCTGTAAGAGCGAGAAGGGGACGTCCTCGACGGTGGCGGTCATCGCGTCGGTGGTGTTCACGGCGCGGAGGATGACCGGATAGCCTTCGGTGCGCTTGCCGTCGGTTACGCCGACGGATTTGAAATCCGGGATGGCGGTGAAGTACTGCCATACTCTGCCCTCAAGACCGTTCTTCGCGAATTCTTCGCGCAGGATCGCGTCGGACTCGCGGACGCACTCGAGGCGGTCGCGGGTGATCGCGCCCAGACATCTTACGCCCAGTCCGGGACCGGGGAACGGCTGACGGAATACCATGTTGTCGGGCAGTCCGAGCGCCTTGCCGACGACTCTGACTTCGTCCTTGAAGAGCAGCTTGACGGGTTCGACCAGCTCGAACTGGAGATCCTCGGGCAGACCGCCGACGTTGTGGTGCGCCTTGACGCCGTCACTCTCGAGGATATCGGGGTAGATGGTTCCCTGAGCGAGGAACTCGATGCCGTCGAGCTTTCTCGCCTCTTCCTCAAATACGCGGATGAACTCGGCACCGATGATCTTGCGCTTGCGCTCGGGCTCCGCTACGCCCGCGAGCTTATCGAGGAAGCGATCGACCGCGTCAACATAGACGAGGTTCGCGTTCATCTGGTTGCGGAATACCTCGACGACCTGTTCGGGCTCGCCCTTACGGAGAAGTCCGTGGTTGACATGGACGCAGACGAGCTGCTGACCGATCGCCTTGATCAAAAGCGCTGCGACGACAGAGCTGTCAACGCCGCCGGAGAGCGCGAGCAGAACCTTTTTGTCGCCGATCTGAGAACGGAGCTCTGCGATCTGTTCGTCGATAAACGCCTGCGCGAGTTCCGGGGTGGTGATTCTTTCCATTGTTTCGGGTCTTACATTTCCTGACATAATATACCTCCCAAAGAGTTTTTCCTTAACATTTCTATTATAGCAAATAGGCTTTATATCGTCAACATTTGTTCTTTTAAATTCTTAATACTATAAAACTATTGTGTTGATTTTCTATTCATTGTATGTTATTTTAGTTCTATACTTTATTTGGAAGTGATTTTAATGAGTTTTAACAAAACAATACAAATGATTATTTTTGATAATAACCCAAACGGAATGATAATGTGTGAGTTATCTAATTGGAACGGTAGGGTATTTAAGGTCGCTAGATCTGAATTAGATTTGTTTTATTCACGCAATGAATCTGTTTTTACTGGTGTTTACTTTTTATTAGGTCGCGATGATGAAAATAATGATACCATCTATATAGGTGAAGCAGAGAATATGCAAAAGAGGTTAAAGCAACATTTAAATGATTCTAATTATTGGAATGACGCTATTATTGTGATTAGTAAAGATAATAATCTTAATAAAGCTCATGTTAAATATCTTGAAAACTTATTCTATATGTTAGCTGTTAAATCCGGCAGATCCTTGATAGTAAATGCGAATATTCCAACAAAATCATCAATCTCTGAATATGATGAAGCTATGCTAGAGGAATTTATAAGCAACTCAAAACTACTTGTTAATACTTTAGGTTATAAAGTATTTGATACCATTGAAGAAACTACTGCTAAAGGAAAAGATCAAAATATCAATAAGTTATATATAAAAGCTGCACGTGGTGCTAATGGAAGTGGAGCAATAGTTGCAGATGGGTTTGTTGTTTATAAAGGATCAAAAGCAGCCAATTCAGTTACTAAGAGTTTTCCGAATAATAAATTGAGGAATAAATTGTTAGAGAGTGGCATATTGGATGAAAGTTATGCGTTTACAAAAGATTATATTTTTTCCTCGCCGTCTACTGCGGCATCAATTGTAATGGGACGTAGCGCTAATGGATTAACTGAGTGGGTAACAGAAGAGGGCATAACACTAAAGCACTTACAAGAAGAATAAAAATAGCGACTAGTGGCATTAAGAGCCGTTAGTCGCTTATATTTTATCTTATTTTCCGTCCCACTGGTAGGTTTTCATGTCGACTTTGCCGTCGATGAGGGCGACGCCCTCTTCTTTGAGGAGCAGGATTTGTTCGTTGATACCGCCGAAGGCGAATGCCGCGGACGGCTCGCCGAAGCGGTTGACCACGCGAAAGCAGGGGATTGTTTTCGGGTCGGGGTTGACGTGGAGAGCGTAGCCGACGACGCGGCTCCATTTGGGATTGCCCGCAAGGGCGGCGACCTGTCCGTAGGTCGCGACCTTGCCGTAGGGGATCTTTTTGACCACGTCGTATATCAGCTCGAAGGAGTTTTTCACGGGATCACCTCACTGTCTGTTTATGATTATTCTATCATGAAAGAGAATCGTTCGCAACGGTAAAATATGCTGCAGGACAGCATAGACATTTTTGATCGACTATGGTATAGTGAAATGAATAACTGATCGGCGGCATGATAATATCCTACAGGATTTTTTTGAGAAGGTGAAAGCTTTGTGTTACGATTGCGGGTTTACAAAAGAGGATAATTGGTTCAGGTACCGCGTCGGCGCAATCATCGTGGAGGATGGATGCGTTCTTGTTGCGGGAAATACAAAAGAAATGTACTTTTACTCTGTCGGCGGTGGTGTGCATATGAACGAAAAAGCGGAGGACGCGATCGTCAGAGAGGTGCGGGAAGAAACCGGCGTCAGTTATGAGATCGACAGATTAGCTGTTATCCACGAGAACTTCTGGGATGGTGACGGTGCGTATGACAAAGGCTTGCATTGTCACGAAATTGCTTTGTATTATTTGATGAAGCCACGAGGCACAAAGGAGTTGAACAGCAATAGCTTAACGCACTTCAATGATAGGGAAACCATGCACTGGATTCCGATAGAGGATATAGAAAAGTATCGGATCTATCCCACGTTTCTAAAGGATTATCTGACAACCGGGCATGACGGGATCGCGCATATCGTGACGGATGAGAGAAAGGCGTAAAAATTGGCTTAAGAGGTGGTTATGTGATCGTTATCAAAATTATTTCCTTTGTTCTGGGAATTGCTTTTTTGTTGTTTGGATATTTTATCCGATTTCGGAAAAAATATGACCTTATCAATGGTTTTCGGGCGGACTTTCAAGCCGGACGCAAGGATGAAAAATATGCCGAACGCGTTGGTTTGATCGAATTGATCATCGGTATTGTTTTATTGGCAATCGGCGTCATTTTGGTTCTGTTTGCTTGAAGCGGCATAACCGAGAGATGGAAAGATAAGAATGGATTGACCATTACTGATTCAGACAAAAAAAGCTCTTAGCTGTGTGCATAATACAGCTAAGGGCTTTTTTAGTTATCAGTGAACAGTGATGATTCCGCTTGCGCGGAAGTGATGGTATGAACGCGGGCGTTCATAGTTGATTTTGCTTGTTTTTCAGGGTGGTTATCGATGAAACAAGCATTCTTCTGAGTTCAATAATGTCATTTTTAAAACGATGAAAATCTTCAGCAGTCATACTGTCAGTTTCATAGAGCAATTCAATCCAATAATCGCTTTCATTACACTCTTTTAATGCGATTTCCAGTTTTGAGATAAAATCTTTTGTTCCATGAGCATACTGCGCCTCGTGAATGTTCGCGCCGACAGAAGTTCCGCTTCGTAACAATTGATTGATCAAAGCGTGTTCAACTTGAAAAGATTTCAATTTACGAGAAAGTAATATGATTTCTTTAGCAAAAGTCTTAGATTTCGTTCTGAGAATGCTCTCTTTCATGTAAAGTCAATCTCCTTATGATTCTTATAGAACTGCGAAGCAACATAACTTGACGAAGTCAAACATCACTGATAACACGTAGATGGACTTTAGTTATCAGTGAACAGTGATGATTCCGCTTGCGCGGAAGTGATGGTATGAACGCGGGCGTTCATAGTTGAGCCGCTGTGCGGCTCACTCCGACATAATAGAACTGCGAAGCAACATAACTTGACAAAGTCAAACATCACTGATAACACGTAGATGGACTTTAGTTATCAGTGAACAGTGATGATTCCGCATGGCGAAAGTGATGGTATGAACGCGGGCGTTCATAGTTGAGCCGCTGTGCGGCTCACTCCCACTCCACGGTCGCGGGGGGCTTTGAAGTAATATCATAGGTGACGCGGGTGATGTCGGGGATCTCGTTGGTGATGCGGGTGGAGGCTTTTTCGAGCACCTCGTAGGGGATGCGGCTCCAGTCGGCGGTCATGAAGTCGTCGGTTGTGACCGCGCGTAGGACGACGGTCTTGCCGTAGGTTCTGGCGTCGCCCATGACGCCCACGGAGCGGGTGTCGGTCAGGACGGCGAAATACTGGTTGGTGGATTTATCGAAGTTCGCGCGGGCGATCTCCTCGCGGAAGATCGCGTCGGCGTCGCGCAGGGTGTCGAGCTTTTCCTTAGTGATGTCGCCGATACAGCGGATGGCAAGTCCGGGGCCCGGGAACGGCTGGCGCCACACCAGATCCTCGGGGATGCCGAGGGTCAGTCCGACCTTTCTGACCTCGTCCTTGAAGAGGTCGCGGAGCGGCTCGATGATCTCGTCGAAATCGACGACGGAGGGCAGTCCGCCGACATTGTGGTGGCTCTTGATGGTGGAGGCGTCGCCCGAGCCGGATTCGATGACGTCGGGGTAGATCGTGCCTTGAACAAGGTAGCCCACTTTTCCGATCTTTTTCGCCTCATCCTCAAAGACGCGGATGAATTCCTCGCCGATGATCTTGCGCTTCTTTTCGGGCTCTGTTACGCCCGCGAGTTTGGAGAGGAAGCGGTCTTCGGCGTTGACGCGGATCAGGTTCATATTAAAGGTATGGCGGAAGATCTCTTCGACGGAATCCGCCTCGCCCTTGCGGAGCAGTCCGTGATCGACGAACACGCAGACGAGGTTATCGCCGACAGCTTTGTGGAGCAGTACCGCGGCGACGGAGCTGTCGACGCCGCCGGAGAGGGCGCAGAGTACCTTTTTGCCGATGAGCTTTTCGCGGTATTCGGCGATCTTGTTCTCGACGAAGCTGTCCATCTGCCAGTCGCCGGTGCAGCCGCAGACGTTGTAGAGGAAGTTATGGAGGATCTGCGCGCCGTACTCGGTATGGGTGACCTCGGGATGGAACTGGACGGCGTAGATGCGGCGGCTTTCGTCGCACATCGCGGCGGTGGGGCACTGAGCTGTGCGCGCGGTTGCGGTGAAGCCCTCGGGCGGGACAGAGATATAGTCGCGGTGGCTCATCCAGCAGATGCTTTTGCGGGGAACGTCGTCAAAGAGGACGTCGTCATCAACGGTCAGCTCGACCTTGCCGTACTCGCTGCTGTTCTCGGCGCTTGTGACCGTGCCGCCCGCCATGTAGGCAATCAGCTGACAGCCGTAGCAGATACCCAGCAGCGGGATGCCCAGATCGAGGATCGCGGGGTCGTAGTGGGGCGACGCAGGATCGTAGACGCTGTTGGGGCCGCCGGTGAAGATGACGCCGGTGTAGCCCGCCGCCTTGATCTCGGCGACGGTGATCTTGTTATAGGGCTTGATCTCGGCGTAGATATGGTGCTCGCGTACGCGGCGCGCAATCAGCTGGTTGTACTGGCCGCCGAAATCGAGTACGAGGATTTTTTGCATATTATCACTCCTTCTTGACCTTCCCTTGAGGGAAAGTATCGCCGGCAACTTGTCGGCGGTGACGAATGAGGTGTATTTCAATAGTTTTAAGATTGATTCAGACCCTTAGAGGACAAGGCAATCGACACCTCATCCACCGCAAGCGGTCCCCCTTTTCCTTGCAGGAACGGCAACCCTTTTGTCCGCGTTGCGGACATTTCCCCTGACAGGGGAATCTCCTCAAGGGGAAGGCTTCTATATATTGATCTCCGCTGTTTTGCGGTCGATGCCGTCGATCAGGGGACGGGTCTTTTCGACCAGCGCCGCGACCTGTTCGGGACAGCGGCCGATATAGTCACAGGGATTGAGAACGTTGTTCATCTCCTCTAAGGTGAGAGGGAAATCGGGGTGAGCGGCGAGCTGATCGAGCAGATCGCAGCCCTCGCCGTTATCCATGCGCGCGATGGCTTTCATCGAGCACTGACGGATGATCTCGTGCAGATCCTGACGGCTTGCGCCGCGCTTGACGCCCTCCATCATGAGGTTTTCCGTTGCGATAAAGGGCAGGTACTCGCGAACCGCCTTTTCGATGACGGGTGTATTGACGACGATGTCGGCGGTGACCTTCTGGACGAGGCGCAGTACCGCATCGGCACAGAGGAAGCCCTCGGGCAGGCTGACGCGGCGGTTGGCGGAATCGTCCAGGGTGCGCTCCAGCCACTGAACGGAAGCTGTCATCGGGGCGTTCATGGCGTCTGCCATAAGGTATCTTGAAAGGGAGCATATGCGTTCGCAGCGCATGGGATTCCTCTTGTAGGCCATGGCGGAAGACCC
>OMTA01000077.1 GCA_900313895.1 uncultured Eubacteriales bacterium
GCTGCTCGACTTCGAGGGAACGCTCCTGATCATCAGCCACGACCGCTACTTCATCAACAAGCTCGCCGACAGGATCCTTGTGCTCTCGAAAGGTGGCATGACCGAGTATCTCGGCAACTACGACTATTAGCTGGAAAAGCTCACGGAACCATCCGTCGCGACCGAGACGCAAACCGTCAAAAAAGAAAAGCCCCTCAACGACTGGCAGCTGAGAAAGCAGCAGCAGAGCGAGGAGCGTAAACGCAAGACAAAGATCACCCGCGCCGAACAGGACATCGAACGCCTTGAGGGTGAAGTGGACGAATTACAGACAGAGCTTGCGAAAGAGGAAGTACAGAGCGACTACGAACAGTTGATGCAGCTGACGCAAATGCTAGAGGAAAAACAGCGGGAGCTGGAAAGTCTCTACGACTTGTGGGCTGAATTACAGGAATAAGTACCAAAAAAGGCGCCGAGTGATCGGCGCCTTTACTGTTGACTTATAGCTTTTGGATCTCGGATATCGGAGCTTCCTCCTGATAGGTTTTGACATATTCGCTGGGCGCGCAACCGTAAACGCTTTTGAATACGGCGATGAACGCCTTGACGCTCGGAAAACCGTTCTCAAGTGACGCGCGCGTCTCGCTCATCCCGTTTTGCTGGATATCGACGAGCGTGTTTTCAAGGCGCACCATGTTCAGATAATTCTTGAACGTCTTTTGGGTGGTCGCTTTGAAGTAGCGCGAGAAATAGGTCGGGGTCAGTCCGACAAAGGAGCTGATATCCTCCAGCGAAATTCTCTCGCGGTAATTATCGCGGATAAAATCGATTGCCTTGGTGATGTATTCCGGTTCATCCCCGGAGGTATCCGCCGCGGGATCGACCTCGCGCAGAGAGCGGCACTTGGTAAAGAGGTGCAGCATGATCTGGTTCATGGCGAGCGCGATCTTCAGCCGCGAGAACTCCGACGGATTCTCCACCTCAAAGACGATCGCTTTTAACAGATCGCGGATCCTTGCGCGTGCCTGCTCGTTGATATCGACGTCGAATGTATACTTGTCAAAGTCCGGAAAATAGGACTTGATATAACTATAGGAGAAAAGCACGACAAGGTACTTGACCGGTTCATCCGGTTCCTTTCCGCAGGTCTGGTGGACCGATTCGGAATTGATGAGGATATAGTCGCCGTCATACAGATCCCTGTCAACGCCGCAAAGATTCGTCCACATCCGTCCTCTGACGATGTAGTCGATCTCCAGGTTCTTATGCCAGTGCTTATTGGTATAGCACTCTTTGCCGGGTTTCGCGTACAGCGTGACCTTTCCGGGAAGGTTGTCGTCCGCTGTTACGATCTCATATTTTCCTTTATAATTGCCCGCCATAAGCTTACTCCTTCATACCTATGGCTCCCGTAAAAAAGGGAGTTGTCTGTGAAGCAGACTGAGAGATTGCATGAATTTTTCGCGTGCAAAATCCAGCACAGCAACCATGCTGTTATACCTTGATTTGATTATATCACACTCCGAAAAATTAGTCAAATTTTGCCGAATCCATCTTGCTTTAGCGCGCGGGATATTGTATATTAGATACAAAGGATGGATGACTATGAAAAAACTGCTGTCATTGCTGTTAACGCTGTCAATGCTTTTCTCCCTCGTCGGATGCGAGCTTTTCTCTCCGAAGGAAAAAGAGATCGCCGACGATGACGCAAAGCTCAAAGTGCATTTTATCGACGTCGGTCAGGGCGACTGTACCCTTCTGGAATCCGGCGGCGAATTCGTGCTGATCGACGCGGGCGAAAAAGAGATGGGCTCGACCGTACTCAAATACATCAAAAGCCGCGATGCGGACTCTCTCAAATATGTGATCGCGACCCATCCCCACTCCGACCATATCGGCGGACTTGCCAAGGTGATCAACGGGATCGATACGGAGAACTTCATCACCGTCGAGACCGATCAGAATACAAGCACATGGAGAAACGTCCTCAAAGCGGTCGATCAAAACGACGTCAACTATATCGACGCAAAGGTCGGCGACAAATACACCTTCGGCGAGGCGACCTTCACCGTTTTGGCGCCTCACTCGGATAACTACAACGGCTACAACAACTATTCCGTCGTGACGATGGTACAGTGCGGCGATATCCGATTTCTGCTGACCGGCGACGCGGAAAAGGAAAGCGAGAAAGAGATGCTCGACGCAGGCGCGGATCTGCGCGCGGATGTCCTCAAATGCGGTCACCACGGATCCTCCACCTCATCGACAGCCTCATTCCTGAAAGCCGTGGATCCCTCCTACGCGATCATCTCCTGCGGCAAAAACAACGACTACGGTCACCCTCATAAGGAAACGCTCAAGAAGCTCAAGCTCCTGGGCTGCACCTATCTGAGAACGGATACGATGGGGACGATCGTCGCCAGAACAGACGGCAAATATCTCAGCTTTTCCACCGACAAAGGGAACAGCGAGATCGCGACCTATTCCGCGGGTGAAACGACCTACGACGGAACCGCCCCGACAGCGTCACCCGCGCAGTATATCGGCAACAAAAACAGCCATGTTTTCCACCTTCCCGAATGCTCGGGCGTCAAAAACATGAGCGAGAAAAACAAGGTCTCATTCTCGTCCCGCGAGGAAGCGGTCAACGCGGACTACAAGCCCTGTTCGACCTGCAATCCATAGGTGAAATATGCTGTTTCGATTTGATTACCCCAATGTCTGGGACGCGCTGAAAACAACAAATAAGCCCATCGTCCTGTATGGGATGGGCAACGGCGCCGATAAAGTTCTCGACGAGATGGAAAAGCGCGGGATCACCGTCGCCGGCGTGATGGCGAGCGACGACTTTGTCCGCTATCAGGACTTTCGCGGCTTCACCGTCAAAAAGCAATCCGATCTTGAAAATGAGCTGGGCGACTTCCTTGTCGCGCTGTGTTTCGCAAGCGCTCTGCCCGACGTCACCGCGCATATCCGCAAGGTCGCGTCCGAGCATGAGCTGCTCGTCCCGAACGTCCCTGTTGTCGGTGATGCGATCATGGATGCCGACTATCTCGCCCAACATAAAGCAGAGATCGAAAAAGCCTTTTCCCTGCTCGCCGACGATCGATCAAAAGCCGTTTTCAAAGGTGCGCTCGATTTCTTCTACACCGGCAGGCTGCCCTATCTTGATCTGATCGACAGCGATAAAGACGAGGTTTTTGCAAGAATCCTCCGGCTGCATAACGAAAGCTACCTCGACCTCGGCGCGTACCGCGGCGATACGGTAGACGAATACCTGCACTATACCGACGGCTACACCCGGATCACCGCCGTCGAACCGAATCCCAAAAACTACCGAAAGCTGTGCGACCACCTCGAGCCTATCCGAAACGCAGAAGCGATCCACGCGGGCATCGCCGATCAAGCGGGTGTGATGTACGTTTCCAAGGGCGCGGGCAGGATGGCGGCGCTGAATCAAACCGGCGGCGTCGAAGTCCCCGTCACCACGGTTGATGCGATCGACTGCCGCCCGACCTACATCAAGGTCGATATCGAGGGCATGGAGGACAGGATGCTGACGGGAGCGATCAACACCCTGCAATCAAAGCCCAAGCTCAACCTCGCCGCCTATCACCGCACCGGCGATTTCTTCGAACTGATCCTTCGGCTGCACGCGATCAACCCCGATTATCGGATCTATCTCCGCAAGCACCCCTACATCCCCTGCTGGGATCTGAACATCTACGCAGTATAAAAGGAGCTGTATCACGGCGATACAGCTCCTTATTTTATGTTTTATTATTCTTTTTAGGAATTTTAATGTTGATCAGCACAACAGACAGGAACACCAGTCCGACGCCGATATATCCGAATGGTACGCCGATCGGCTCCGCAAAGATCCACGCGCCGATGATAGTGGCGACGACAGGCTCGACGGTCGCGATGATCGACGCCGTGCCCGAGCTGATGTGCTTAAGTCCCAGCGTATAGAACGTGTACGGCAGGACACAGCTGACCAGCGCGAACAGGATCGCGAATCCGAAGCTGCCGATATCCTGCGTCATCACGCGGATCACCGGTCGCACATCGCACGCGACGATCGAGAACACCGACGCCAGAATAAAAGTATACAGCGTGATGGTGAACGGCTCGTAACCGCGGTTGAGCGCATAGCGGGAAAAGATCGAATACAGCGCGTAGCAAACGCCCGAACCCAGTCCGAACAAAAAGCCAGTCAACGTGATGTTGATATCGCCGCCGATCACGCCGGTCGTCATCGCGCATCCGAGCACCGCCAAGATCACTGAAACGCCCTTCATCACGGACATCTTCTCTTTAAACAGGATCAGCGAAAAGAGCATGACAAAGGCGGGCGCGGTATAGAGCAGCACCGCCGCGACGGACAACGAGCTCAGCTCAATCGACTTGAAATAGCAGAAGGTGAATATCCCTACGCTGACGATACCCGTGCCGAGAAAACACCAGATATCCTTTAGCCGGATCTTGAACAGCTTCGGCTTGTAGATCAATACAAACACGGCAAAGATGATCGCCGCGAGGGTGATTCTCAGTGCGGCGCTCTGCATAGAGCTAAGTCCCGCCGCCTCATAATGCCGCACAAAGATCCCGATACAGCCCCAGAGGATTCCCGCCAGCAGTACCGAGAGAACGGATAGTTTCTTTTTCATCCCTACGCCTCCATAAATTCCGCGATCGTCATCCTGTCCTGATTCGCGGCGAACAGCAGCTTCATATGGGCGCACTCGGGAGAAATGTCCGCAAGCGGGATCGCGCCGGCGTCGATCATATCGACCGATGTCTGATAGCGTTTTCTGCCGCTTCTGAACGAGGCGAGATACACCGGGATATCCTTGTATCGCCGCATCAGCCCGACCGCTTTTTGCGCGTCCAGCGTCGCGCTGTGATAGAGCGTATGCAGGATCGCACGCTTCGCGTCAAGGTTCAGCGTGCTGTAATCGAGCAGTGGATACGGATGGATCAGCGCCACATTATCGCTCAGCCGCGGGAGATGGTTCTGATCAAATATGGCAGGGATCATCTGTTGAATATATTTCTTTTGCGGAATTATATTATCCTTTTCCATGATGGCATACGCGCCGTTGAAGCTGTAAAAATCCTCCGACAGATCTGCCTGACGAAGATCGGTCGCGGAGTGGATATACATCACGCCGTCCGCGTTGCGATACGGTACAAAACAGCCGCATACGCCTTTTTCGATCAGCCTGACCGCCGCGCTGAAATTCTCGTAACCGTTCGCGTCGGGATCGGTCAGCACCAGATTGGTCGCCACGATCATGAGGGGCTTTTCCCATCGACAGCACAGCAATCCGACAAACGCCGAAAGATAGCCTAGGTTATCGCTGCCGCAGGTCAGGATCACACCGTCATAGGGCGCGACATCTGCCGTCAGGATCGCCTTTCCCAGCGTGTTCAGATCGTCCGCCGTCAATGCTTCGCTCAAAAGATTCAGCGGCGAGACCGCGTCATATACAAAGTCGGGATTCTCCTTTTGATACATCCGCGCGATCGCGCAGGAACGGCTTTCATCGACGTCGATCGCCGTGCCGTTGAAAACGCTGCCGATCGTACCGCCGGTGGTCATCACCAAAACTTTCATTCTATTCACCCTCAGCAAGAAAGCGCGCGCACCCGGCGCGTCCGCTTTCGTATACCCATCGCTCGTGCGCGCGCAGCGTGCAACTGAGCGGGGATTATAAATTGTTTTTTTACCTGTATAAGAAACGAGCAGTTTCTTATACAGTGAAAAAGGGGAGGACGTCTGCCCTCCCCTGTGGAATCTGATTATTTCGCGAGTTCTTCCTCGATCACCTTTTTGATGTTCGGCGAAGTCAGACCGAAGATGTCCAACAGCTCCTTTGCGGGGCCGGAATAACCGAAACGGTCATACACACCGATCCTGCGAACCGGAACGGGACACTCGGCAGAGGTCACCTCGCACACCGCGTCGGCAAGTCCGCCGATAACGTTATGCTCTTCTACGGTGATGATCTTACCGGTCTCCTTCGCCGCTTTGATGATGATCTCACGGTCGATCGGCTTGATGGTATGGATATTGATCAGGCGAACGCTCTTGCCCTCAGCCTTCAGCTCTTTGACAGCCTTGAGGCTCTCGAGAACACACAGACCCGTCGCAATAACGGTGATGTCGTTGCCCTCTTCAAGGGTGATACCCTTGCCCCATTCAAATTTGTAGGTATCGGGATCGTTGAAGCTATCGACAGCCAGTCTCCCCAAACGGATATAGACAGGGCCGTCATATTCAAGCGCCGCCTTGGTAGCTGCCTTCATCTCCCAGTGATCGGCAGGATTGAGAACGACCATACCGGGGATGGTACGCATGATACCGATATCCTCCAGACACTGGTGCGTCGCGCCGTCCTCACCGGTCGAGATGCCCGCGTGGGAGCCGGCGATCTTGACGTTGAGGTTGGGATACGCGACGGAGTTACGGATCTGCTCAAAGGCTCTGCCGGTAGCGAACATCGCGAAAGAAGCCGCTACAGGGAGCTTACCGGAAGCCGCCAGACCCGCCGCTACGCCGATCATGTTGCCCTCGGCGATACCGCAGTCAAAGAAACGGTCGGGGTAGGCTTTTCCGAAGATAGATGTTTTCGTCGCCGCCGCCAGATCAGCGTCCAGTACGACGATATCGGGATTGGTCGCGGCAGCCTCACACAGTGCCTCGCCAAAGCTCTCTCTCGTTGCTTTTGTAATGATCTCAGCCATACTTACGCCTCCAGTTCCTTGAGCTGTGCTTCCAGCTCGTCGATCGCGATCTTATATTCCTCGGCGTTCGGAGCCTTGCCGTGCCAGCCGACCTGGTTCTCCATGTAGGATACGCCCTTGCCCTTGACGGTCTTCATGATGATCGCAAAGGGCTTGTCGGAAGCCTTCGCCTGCGCCATAGCCTGTTCGATCTCATCGAAGTTGTGACCGTCGATGATAGTCGTATCAAAGCCGAAGCTCTCGAATTTTGTATCAAGCGGTTCTACGCCGCCTACCTCAGCGGTCGTGCCGTCGATCTGCAAGCCATTGACATCAACGATCACGGTCAGGTTATCGAGGTTCTTATGGCCTGCGAACATCGCAGCCTCCCAGACCTCGCCTTCCTCACACTCGCCGTCGCCCAGCACGGTGTAGACACGCCAGTCTTTTTTATCCATCTTAGCGGCAAGCGCCATTCCGCACGCAGCGGAGATGCCCTGCCCCAGCGAGCCGGAGCTCATATCGATGCCGGGAGTACCCTTCATATCGGGATGTCCCTGAAGCATCGCGCCGACGTGACGCAGCATGCTCAGCTCTTCCCAAGCAAAATAACCCTTCAGCGCCAGAACGGCGTAGAGGCTCGGGCAACAATGTCCCTTAGACAGAACAAAACGATCTCTGTCCTCCCATGCAGGATTCGCGGGATCGACGTTCATCTCTTTAAAATAGAGATAGGTGAACATATCCGCCGCGGACAGCGAGCCGCCCGGATGTCCTGATTTCGCGTTAAATGTACCGATGATCGCGCCGATCCTGGCCTTACACGCCTGGATCTCGAGATTTCTTCTCTCTTCCTGTGTCATCAATGTGCCTCCCCTTGAAACAATCATACGAATCATAATCACAGATTTTTCCGACGAAAAATGTCGGAACGCTTTTTTGCGTACACAGATATTCTAACACATACGGCAAGATATATTTTTCATTATGTGAAAAAAGCTGAAAAATGCTCATTTATATTGAAAATATCTAAAAAGTATGATACAATCCTCAGCGGAAAGGAGCGAAATGTATATGCTGCTTGCGGTCGATATCGGAAACACCAATATCAAATTCGGCATCTTTGATCGGGATGTGCTGATCAGGACGCTGACGATCTCCTGTAACAAGAACAAAACCGCCGATGAATACGGCGTTGAATTATACTCGCTGATCCGCGTGATGGGCATCCATCGCACCGACTTTGACGGCTGTATCATCAGCTCCGTTGTCCCGGTGGTCACCGCCCGCATCCGTTCGGCGGTCATGGATCTGCTCGGGATCGAGTCTCTTGTCGTCGGGCCCGGGATCAAAACAGGGCTGAATATCCGCATCGAGGATCCGTCCCAGCTGGGCGCCGATCTGGTCGTCGCCTGTGTCTCGGCAAACGCGAAATATCCCGCGCCCTGTATCGTGATCAGCATGGGTACCGCGACCGTTATGTGCGTGATCGATAAAAACCGCTCGATGCTCGGCGGCCCGATCGCTCCGGGTGTGATGGTATCCCTGAACGCGCTGACAGGCAACGCAGCTCTGCTCTACTCCGTATCGCTCGACGCGCCCGAATCCGTCATCGGCAACAACACCGACCGCTCCATCCGCTCAGGCGTTGTCTGGGGTACGGTATGTATGATCGACGGCATGATCGACAGGATCGAAAAGGAACTGGACGAAAAATGCAGCGTCGTCGCGACCGGCGGCATGGCAAAAACCATCATCAAGCACTGCGCCCACGAGATCACGGTTCAGGACGACCTGATCATGCAGGGACTCAAGCTCATTTTTGACAGGAATCAAAAATAAGCAGTTAACCGTTTACAGTTGCAGGCGACTGCCGCAACCCATCATTCTTCATAAAAAAATTGAATATCAATCCTTGTGGATTTGATATAAAAATTGCGCTTCACCCTATGTTTACGGGGAGGCAGCAGGAGGTTTTATTATGTCAAACACAAACAAGAAATTCAACACCTACCGCCTGACGGCGCTGGGAATTCTGACAGCCATCATCATCGTGCTGCAGATATTCTCCACCTTCGTCAAGTTCGGACCGTTCTCCATCACCCTGGCGTTGATCCCGATCGTCATCGGCGCAGCGCTTTTCGGTGCGGGTGCGGGAGCATATCTCGGCGCTGTTTTCGGCGTTGTGGTTCTGCTCATGTGCATCTTCGGCGCGGACATCGGCGGCGCGATGGTATGGAACGCCAATCCCCTGATCTGCGCGATCCTTGTCATCCTCAAAGGCGCGCTCGCGGGCTTTGAGGCAGGCGTACATTATCGTGCGCTGGAGCAGAACAACAAGATCGTCGCGACTATCGTAGCGGCTCTGGTCTCCCCCATCGTCAACACCGGTATCTTCATCCTCGGTATGATGATTTTCTTCAAAGATACCCTTGCCGCGTGGGCAGGCGGATCGGATATACTCTACTACATCATCTTTGTCATGACCGGCGTCAACTTCCTTATCGAAGTAGCTACCAATATGGTTCTCAGCCCGGTTGTTATGAAGATCATGGACGCGGTAAAGAAAAGCAAATAATCAAAGGCCCTGTATCACTCGATACAGGGCACTTTTATTGCTTATTATATTTCTTTTAAAGAATTCTTATATAGAATTATTCGCTATCTTCATCAAGAATTTTATTGATCTCCTCCATCGGATCTTCGGCGATCTCCTCTTCCTGAGCATCCGTCTTTTCGGGACGACCCATCCGCTTTTTGCCGATGAAGTAGCCCGCCCCGACCAGCAGTACGGCGGATAAGACCACCGCGCCGCCGAGCATAAACCATGTCCGGTTATTACCGCCGGTAAAATCGAGCGGCGCGCCCTCGGTCGCTTCAGTCGCTTCCGAATCCGCCGCAGTATACTCCGTTATCCCGGATCTTTCACCGCCGTAGGATTTCTTCCCCGATTTTTCGGTAGGGCTCTTCGATTTTGCGGAAGACTTTTTCGCCGCATACTTTTCACTCCTGGAAGCCGCGTCATCGGACAGGATCACATCATCCTTGCCGAGCTTGACCTCGAGCGAAGCGTCAGACAGATCTTTTAGGTAATCCAACTCCCCGTCTACCGCCTGTGTCGGATAGAGTGAAAAAGAAACCGTACCTGCCCTCAACGCCTTGAAGGACAGACGGCAGAGCTTGCCGCTTTTGCCCGATGGATGACTATAGGCGATCTTGACGGTATCGCCGTCGGGATTTCCCATCGCGCAACCGTTTTCATCCTCACAATCCACATCGCGATATTCGACGGCAGAGGAATCAAAACACAGCTCAAAAACCGCCGCGGATATCGCGGGATCACTGTAAACATCCAGATAGAACAACGTACCGCGTTCGGTGCGCGGGACATATTGCATCGAGATCTTCTGCTGTTGTGCCGATGTCACCAAGCAAAATGATGTCATCAGAACAGCCGCTAAAAGAGAAGTCAAAAACACTCTTTTCATATGATCATACCGCCGTTTGTTCCCAGCACCTGACCTGTGATGAATCTTGCCTTATCAGACGCCAAAAAAACGACCGCATGAGCAATATCTTCGGGAGTACCCAATGTGCATAAGGGTGTATCTTCTTTAAGCGCAGCGACATCCTCCTCGGAGAACCCGGCCATCATATCCGTCATCACGACACCGGGAGATACAGCATTGACACGGATCCCGGAGGGCCCAAGTTCCTTCGCCAGCGCTTTGGTCAAGCCGATCACGCCCGCCTTTGCGGCGGAATAAGCGACCTCGCAGGACGCGCCGACCTCACCCCACATCGAGGCGATATTGATGATACAGCCGCTGTGATCGCGGATCATCATCGGGGCGACCGCGCGACAGCCGTAAAACACCGCGCTCAGATCGGTCGCGATCATCTTATCCCAGTCCTCATCGGTGGTATCGGTAAAGAGCTTCTGCATCGCGATACCGGCGTTATTCACCAGCACGTCGATCTTTCCGAAGCGAGCCTCGACCTCTTTGACCATCCTGTTGACCTCGGCGCTGTTACCGACGTCCGCCTTGACGGTCATCACCTCACAGCCGGCTGTCATAAGCTCTCCGCACAGCAGGCGCACTTTTTCTTCACTGTTATGATAATGGATCGCGACGCGATATCCGTTCGCCGCAAATTCTTTCGCGCACGCCGCGCCGATCCCGCGGGACGCGCCGGTGATCAAAACCGTACGCATTTACGCTTTCCTCCATGCCGACGGCACAAAGATCAAAAGGAACGGATAGAGTTCCAGACGACCTGCGAGCATATTGAAGATAAATACGAGTTTTGAAAGAATATTGAAGTCGGCATAGTTGCCGGTCGAACCGACAACGCTCATGCCCGGACCGACGTTGTTGAGCGTCGCCAGTACAGAGGAAATACTTGTCATAAAATCGAAACCGTTCAGTGAGATCAGGATCGTGGTGATGATCACGATCAGCATATAAACAACAAAGAATACGCTGACCGAGCGCGTGACCTCATGGGTGATACGTTTATTATCCAGTTTGACGGTGCGTACCGCGCGCGGGTGCAAAATCAAGTGAAATTCCTTACGCATCCCTTTAAGCAGGATCAGCACACGCGACACCTTGAAACCGCCGCCGGTCGACCCCGCGCACGCACCGATACAGGTGACGAGCAAAAGGAGCGTCTTGGAGAACTCCGGCCATTTGTTGACGTCCGTCAGCGCCATACCGGTCGTTGATCCGACAGAGGTGACATAGAAGAAGCTCTGGTGGAAGCTCTCGTATACCGAACCGTAAATATGGTAAATATCGATCGCGATCAAAAGCGTCGCGAACAGCATATAACCAATATAGATCAGCACCTCCTCATGCCTGAACGCAAGCTTGAATTTGCGAGAAAGGATGAGGATATACGCATAAAAGTTGACGCCGAACAACAGCATGAAGACCGCGACGACCGCCTGCAGATAATGGCTGGAATTGAAGTGACCCATCGAGTCGTTGTAGACCATAAAGCCACCCGTACCGGCGGTCGAGAAGGAGGTGGTGACAGAGTCAAAGAAGCCCATACCGCCGCACAGCAGCAGGATGACCTCAAGCGCGGTCAAACCGCCGTAGATACCGTAAAGCATCGCGGCATAGTTGCGCAGCTTCGGCACGCTTTTAGAAACAGCGGGACCGGTCGATTCCGCCTTCATCAGGTTGATGCTCTGGTTGCCGCCCAGCCGCGGAATGATCGCGAGCAAAAAGACAACAACGCCCATACCGCCGAGGAAATGAGAAAAACTGCGCCAGAACAGGATACTGTGGGACAGTCCCTCGATCTCTCTGAGGATAGTCGCGCCGGTCGTGGTAAAGCCCGAAGCGGTCTCAAACAGCGCGTCAATAAAATCCGGGATCGCACCGGAGATACAAAACGGCAAACACCCCACAAGCGACAGTACGATCCACGACAGCGCCGTCGAGTAGAGTCCCACAATGGTCGAGAGCTGCATCGCCGCGCCCTCGATCAGAAGGACCCATCCCAGTATATAAACGATCAAGTGTTTATTCATATCATATACCGCCGTATCGCGCAGGAAAAATGCGTTATTTCAGAATCGACTTAAGATCGGTCAGACCCTTGTGCTTGGTGACAATGATAACGCTGTCGCCTTCTTCGATGGTATCGTTACCGCCGGGGGTGATGATCTTGCCTTCGCGGATGATACAGATGATCTGCAGATCCTTTTTGAAGTTCAGCCGCGAGAGCGGAACACCTGTGACAGCGCTCTTTTCACGCACACGGAACTCCAACGCCTCGGCACGATCATGTGAAATCTTGTACATCGTCTCAACATTATTGCCGATCGTATTCTGCATACCGCGGACATAGCGGATGATATGCTGACCCGTCAGGTGCTTGGGACGGATGATCGAATCCAGCGGCAGGCTGTCGACTACGCTGCGGAATTTCAGGTTACCCAGCTCTGTGACGACCTTTGCTTTCGGATTCATCTGCTTTGCGTAGAGGGACGCAAGCATATTCTCCTCATCGGTATCCATCAGACAGACGACGACGTCGGCGCGGTCGATGCCCTCGCTCATCAAAAGGTCTTCATCCATCGCGTCGCCGTTGAAGACCATCACTCCGGGCAGATCCTCGGAGAGTTCTTCACATCGCCGCACTTCTTTTTCAAATATCTTGACGCTCAGGCCGGCCTCACGCAGGATCTTCGCGAGATAAAAACCGATCTTGCTGCCGCCGAGGATCATGGCGGAACGCGCCTTAGCCGAGATAACGCCCAAAGTTTTGAGCAGTTTTGACGCCGCCTGAGCGGGCGCGACAAACGATACCTCGTCGCCGACTCTCAATACAAAATCGCCGTCGGGGATATACAGCTCTCCGTCGCGTTCGACAAAGCAAAAACGGATACCGCCCTTTAACAGCGAAGCATTATCGGCGATCCGCTTATCCGCCAGCGCTGCTTTTTCTTTGATAACGATCTTGATAAGGTCGATCTGTCCGCCCGCAAAACTGCGGATACTCTTGACGCCGACGTATTTGACCAGCCGGGCGATCTCGCCGGCACAGGTGAACTCGGGATTGATCGCCAACGTAAGCTTCAGGTCATCCTTGATCACATTGACGTCGCTGATATACTGAGGATCACGAACGCGCGCGATCGTAGACTGTACGCCGGAATTCTTCGCCAACAGGCAGGTGTACAGATTCAGCTCATCGGTAGCGGTCACCGCGATCAGCAGGTCGCAGTCCTCGATACCCGCCTCACGCAAAACAGTGAGCGTCGCGCCGTTGCCCTGGATCGCCATGATATTCTCGGTATCATAGATCTTGTCGAGTTCCTGCGGATTGGTATCGATCACCGTGATGGAATGACCTTCTGTATTCAACTGTTCCGCGATAGAGCGTCCGACTCTGCCGCAGCCGACGATAATAATATTCATATATCTTACCTCATCAAATAGTCTTATCGTTCATAAAGCCCCGGCGCATTCGGGTGAAACGCCGGACAGAAAGTGTAAAAAAGCCGCGTTAGATCCTAAAGCATTTTTGGATCGACTTGTATTCGCCGAGGATCATCAGAGAGCTTCCCTCTGTGAGCGTGGTGTCGGGTGTGACGACGAAATTCATATCGCCGTCCTTTTTGACAGCGATGATATTCAAATCGTATTTTCTTCTGACGTCGAGCTGGATCACACTCTTTCCGACCCACGACTCGGGGACGGAAACCTCGTATAAAGAGTGCTTCTCGTCCAACTCGATATAATCGAGGATCTGCAACGAGCTGTATCGGATCGCCGCCCATCTCGCAACCTGCTTCTCGGGGTAAACGACCCTGTCCGCGCCGTTACGGAGCAAAAACTTTTCCTGACCGTCGCGTTCCGCGCGGGAAACAATAAATTTCGCGCCCATCTCCTTGAGCAGACAGGTGGTCTCCAGAGAGCTTTGAAAGTCGTTGCTGATAGTAACGTAGCAAATATCAAAACTGCGGACGCCGAGAGACCGCAAAAAATCCTCGTTGGTGCTGTCACCGATCTGTGCGTCGGTGACGATATCGATCGCTTCGTTGACTCTGTCTTCGTTATGATCGATACCCATGACGTCTTGTCCGAGCTCATTGAGTTGGATGGCAAGTTGTTTTCCGAATCTTCCGAGTCCGATCAACAAAACTGATTTCATATCTTTTCTCCTTTATCCTACCGTGATGTTTTCCTGCGGTAATTTAGACAGCTTTTTGCCCGATCCCGAGAGAGCCGCGTAAACCACGGTGAGTCCGCCGACTCTGCCTAAAAACATCAGTGTTACCAAAATAATTTGTGAGACAACGCCCAGCTGCGGGGTAATGCCGAGCGTCAGACCGACCGTTCCGACGGCGGAGGCGGTCTCAAACATGCACACGCCCAGCGGCAGTTCCTCGACCAGGCTGATAATCGCCGCACCTGACAGACACAGGATGACGTACATCATCATGAGCGTAGAAGCCGTCTTGACCGCGTCCGCGGCAATGCGTCTGCCGAAGAGGACAGGATCCTCTTTTCTCTTGAAAGAAGCGGCGATGTTGGAGACCAGCACGGCAAAGGTGGTTGTCTTCATACCGCCCGCGGTCGATCCGGGAGAGCCGCCGACCAACATCAGCATGATAAACAACGCCTTGCTGACAGTTGTCAATTGCGTCAGATCCTCGGTATTAAAACCCGCCGTTCTCGTAGTGACCGACTGGAACAGCGATCCGGTGATCCGCTCCCCGAGCGGCAGATCCGCGTAATCCGTAATAAAGAAAAGGATCGCGGGAACAATGATCAAAAGTCCGGATGTGAGAAGGATCACCTTGCTTTGCAGGGAATAGTGCTTGAAACGAAAGCGGTGCGTCGTGATGTCCTTCCACGTTACAAAGCCGATACCGCCGATGATGATCAACAGAATCACCACGATGTTGATCACCGGATGCGCCGCGTAGGACGTCAGGGACACAAATTGATTGTCCGGCGTTCCCATTACGTCGAAGCCGGCGTTGCAGAAAGCGGAAATAGAATGAAACACCGCCATCCAGATGCCTTTTACCCCATGATCCGTGATAAACACCGGCATCATCAGAAGGGCTCCCGCCGCCTCGATGATCAGGGTACCCTTGATCACAAACTTCGTCAGCCGGACGATCCCGCCGACCATCGGCGCGGAGATCGCGCTTTTCATCGTGCTTCGCTGGCTCAGCGAAAGCCGTTTGCCGGACAGAAGCGCAAAGGTCGCCGCCATCGTTACGACGCCCAAGCCACCGATCTGGATCATGATCAGGATGACTGCCTGACCGAAGCCGGACCAGTAGGACGCGGTATCCTGAACGATCAGTCCGGTGACGCAGACCGCCGAGGTCGAGGTAAACAGCGTCTGGTTAAAGGGCGTGAATCTGCCGCTTTTCGAGGAGATGGGGAGCATCAGGAGCAGCGCTCCCAAAAGAATCACTCCGATAAATCCCAAGAGGATGATCTGAAACGAGGTCAGACGTTTTCTTTTTTTGATCTGTTGTCCCATACGCGCTCCCTGCCGTTTGCGGAAATTCTCGTCCGTATATGATCGCTGAGATTATCTTTTCGGGATAAACAGTAGCGTTATGATGTGTATTCAGCGTTCGGCGCACACTTCCTGTTTTACCCATAAGCAATCATATTCTACATCAACCCAAATCAAAATTCAATATCATAATAGAAATATAGCGCTAAAATGTTCATACACATTCCGCATAATTATCATAAGGAATTTTGAGCCGAAAAAGTCCGCCGTTTTGACTAAAAAACGCCCCTGTAATCAACGCATATTTTTCTTTATTTTTACGGCTGTATATGTTATAATACGTTAAAATGGGTTAATTTGGGCTGACAAAGCAAAGTCAGACGCTTCAAGCGAAGCAAGGTCAGCCGCATCGGCAGGCGCGTTTTTCCTGCCGATCACCCGAAAAACAGAAACTCGAAAGGAATGATATACATGGGTTTACTCAAAGCGCTCTTCGGAGATTACTCCACAAAAGAGCTCAAAAGGATCCGCCCTGTCTGCGACAAGGTTCTCTCGCTCGAGGACAAGTACGCGAAGATGTCCGATACAGAGCTGAAGGCGCAGACGGATATCCTCAAAGAAAGACTGCATAACGGCGAGACGACCGACGATATCCTCCCCGACGCGTTCGCGGTATGCCGTGAGGCAAGCTGGCGCGTGCTGGGAATGAAGCACTTCCCCGTTCAGGTCATCGGCGGCATCGTCCTGCACCAGGGACGTATCGCCGAGATGAAAACCGGTGAGGGTAAAACCCTCGTCGCGACCCTGCCCGCCTATCTCAACGGTCTGACCGGCAGAGGCGTCCATATCGTCACCGTCAACGATTATCTGGCAAAACGTGACTCCGAGTGGATGGGCAAGCTCTATCGCTTCCTCGGACTCTCGGTCGGTCTGATCATTCATGATATCAAGAGCGACGAGCGCAAAAAAGCCTATGCCGCCGACATCACCTACGGCACCAACAACGAGCTTGGCTTTGACTATCTGCGCGACAACATGGTCGTCTACAAAGAAAACAAAGTACAGCGCGAGCACGCCTTCGCTATCGTTGACGAGGTCGACTCGATCCTCATCGATGAGGCGCGTACCCCGCTAATCATCTCCGGCAAGGGCGACAAGGCGTCCGATCTTTACGAGCGCGCCGATCAGCTTGCCCGCACCATGAAGAAATATGTCTTCACCGAGATCGACTCCAAGGAGGATCTTGAGGGCTTCTATCAGGAGAACGGCATCGACTACGTCGTCGATGAAAAAGCCAACACCGCTACCCTAACCCAGCTCGGCGTCAAGAAAGCGGAGAAGTTCTTCAACCTCGAAAACCTCACCGATCCCGACAACATCACCATCCAGCACCATGTCAACCAGGCGATCAAAGCCTACGGCTGCATGAAGAACGAGGTCAACTACGTCGTCAAGGACGGTCAGGTCATCATCGTCGATGAATTCACCGGCAGACTGATGTACGGCAGAAGATACAACGAAGGTCTGCACCAGGCGATCGAAGCGAAAGAGGGCGTCAAGGTCGAAAGCGAATCCAAGACCCTCGCGACCATCACCTTCCAGAACTTCTTCCGGCTGTACGACAAGCTCTCCGGTATGACCGGTACCGCCAAGACCGAAGAACAGGAGTTCCAGGAGATCTACAAGCTCGACGTCATCGAGATCCCGACCAACAAAGAAGTCATCCGTCAGGACAACCCCGACGCGATCTTCCGCACCGAAAAGGGCAAGTTCCTCTCGATCATCGAAGAGATCAAGCGCGCACACGAAAAGGGTCAGCCCGTACTGGTCGGTACCATCTCGATCGAAAAATCCGAGGCGCTGAGCAAGATGCTCAAGCGTACCGGTATTCAGCACAACGTACTCAACGCGAAGCATCATGAAAAAGAGGCGGAGATCGTTGCCCAGGCAGGTAAGCTCGGCGCTGTCACCATCGCCACCAACATGGCGGGACGCGGTACTGATATCGTGCTGGGCGGTAACGCCGAATATATGGCAAAATCCGCGATGCGCAAGGAAGGCATGGACGATGATCTGATCGCCGAGGCGACAGGCTTTGCCGATACCGACGA
>OMTA01000038.1 GCA_900313895.1 uncultured Eubacteriales bacterium
ATACCGAGGGTGAAGTTGTGGCGAGGCTCGTCCTTCGCAAGCTCCTTGTAGACCGCGAATACGGATGAAGGAGGAGTATCCTTGGAGCCCAAACCGTAACGGCCGCCGATGACCTTTGCGGTGCAGCCCTTGGATGCGAGTGCGGCAACTACGTCAAGGTAGAGCGGCTCACCCAGAGCGCCGGGTTCCTTGGTACGGTCGAGGACAGCGATCTTCTTCGCGGTAGCGGGGATCGCTTCGACGAGCTTTTCAGCGCTGAAGGGACGATAGAGTCTGACCTTGACCAGACCGACCTTCTCGCCGGCAGCGTTCATGTAGTCGATCACTTCTTCCGCGACGTCGCAGATAGAACCCATCGCTACGATAACGCGCTCAGCGTCGGGAGCGCCGTAGTAGTTGAAGAGCTTGTAATCGGTGCCGAGCTTTGCGTTGACCTTGTCCATGTACTCTTCTACGATAGCGGGCAGGGCGTTGTAGTACTTGTTGCAAGCCTCGCGGTGCTGGAAGAAGATATCGCCGTTCTCGTGAGAACCGCGCATGGTGGGATGCTCGGGGTTGAGAGCGCGCTTACGGAACGCAGCGACTGCGTCCATATCGGTCATCTCTTTGAGGTCTTCATAGTCCCAGATCTCGATCTTCTGGATCTCGTGAGAGGTACGGAAACCGTCGAAGAAGTTGATGAAGGGAACTCTGCCCTTGATGGAAGCGAGGTGAGCGACAGCGCCCAGATCCATAACTTCCTGGGGGTTTGTCTCAGCCAGCATAGCAAAGCCGGTCTGACGGCAGGCGTAGACGTCGCTGTGGTCGCCGAAGATGTTCAGCGCGTGGCTCGCTACGCAGCGTGCGGATACGTGGAATACGGACGGGAGCAATTCGCCCGCGATCTTGTACATATTCGGGATCATGAGGAGCAGACCCTGGGAAGCGGTGTAGGTGGTGGTCAACGCGCCGGCGTTAAGGGAGCCGTGTACGGTACCCGCAGCACCTGCTTCGGACTGCATCTCTTCTACCTTTACGGTAGTGCCGAAGATGTTCTTCTGACCCTGAGCGGACCACTGGTCAACGTAGTCTGCCATCGGGCTGGACGGGGTGATCGGATAGATACCGGCTACCTCGGTAAATGCGTAGGACACATAAGCCGCGGCGTTGTTACCGTCCATGGTTTTCATTTTTCTAGCCATATATTTCCTCCTGTACTGACCGCTGTAAGATGAGCTCGTTCTTACACCGGTCGGAATGATTGTGTGTCGGACAGTTTTATCGCGGCTGACGATAAAATGCCCGGACTGCTCACGATACTATATTACCACTTTTTATGCGCTATGTAAAGGACAATTGAAGGGAAAAAGACAAAAAAATGACAGAAAAATGACAGGATCGGAAGCAGGATCGTTTTGGAGGTTCAGTCGGAGGTTTGAGGTGCCGTCTAAATCTATGATTTTGTATGCAAGGCTGTCCCCTACGAATTACATCCAACGTTTATGTAGGGACGGTCATTGACCGTCCGTTGAGGTGGATGATACATCAAGGTTTCGGACGACCAATGGTCGTCCCTACGAGTATAGTGCCTGCGGCGCGATAGGGTGACTTGCGGTCATGTGGGATAACATGACGGTAACGACCGGAGATTTATTGCTATTATCTAAAAATTTGCGGGATATACTTTGACATTTTTTGATCGTGTATATAGACTTTCTGATTTTTTATGGTAAAATAAAAGGTAAGCTTGAAAGTGTGTCGGGAGGGCGCGAATGTATCGGAACTATATCTTTGATCTATACGGAACCTTGGTGGATATCCGTACGGATGAATATTCGCTGAACTTCTGGCGTAAGGCTGTCTCGGTTTTTGCGAAAGGCAAGGCGTCGTACAGCCCTTCCGAGCTGATGAGCCGCTATAAAAAATATGTCCGTCAGGCGCAGCTGAGAGAAAAGCTCAGACACCCGACCTACAAATACATCGATATCGATCTGCTGACGGTTTTCAGACGATTGTACAGCGATAAGGGCGTGAAGGCGGACATCGATCTGCTCAATGATACCGCTCTCTGATTCCGTAAGGCGTCGACCGAGCATATTTGTCTGTATGACGGCGTGATCGACCTGCTCTCGTCGCTCAAGGCGGCGGATAAAAAAATCTATCTCTTGTCAAACGCGCAGGAGAGCTTTACCGTTCCCGAGATGGAAGAGCTGGGGATCCTCCGCTTTTTTGACGGTGTGATGATCAGCTCACAGGAAAAGGTGTGTAAGCCGCAGCAGGCGTTTTTTGAGCGGCTGATCGAAAAATACCGCCTCGATAAAAAAGACTGTATCATGATCGGCAACGATAAGAATTCGGATATGATGGGCGCAAAGCAAGTCGGCATCGACGGGCTGTACATCCATCAGGAGATCTCGCCGCCCGTAGAGGATGAAAGCGAGATCTGTGCAAAGTGGAAAATCATGGACGGCGATGTGTACAAAATCAAGGAATACGTTCTCCGATGAGATCGGGAGGTGCGGATATGAAACAAAAAAACAGTAATATTGTGACCAAAATCGCGTTGATCGTTGCGATCGTCGCACTGGTATTCTCGATTGTGACGCTGGTCCGCGCGATCATCATCAAAACCGGCATCGTCCTGGCGATCGTACAGGTCGTCGGTACGGCGATCATTGTCGCCGTGTGCTCGATCATGCTCTATGTTCTCAGCAACGCCGAGGACGAGGAAGAGGATGACGATGAAGAGGATGAAGTCTCAGAAGAGGAACAGAAACCGGAGGAAAAAGTACCGGAAAAGCCGGAAGATAAGATCGACGTCGATCTGAGCGATATCGAGCCGGTCGATGACAGCAAGTATGATCTGTCGAACTTTGAATAAAAAACTTTTGAATAAAAAAACCGCTTTTTGCGGGAGCTGAATGAAGGCTCTCACAAAAAGCGGTTTTTTAGCTGGTTTTCGGTCAGTCGACAAAGGAAAAGCTCTCGGTGTCGAAAAAGTATTCCTTGCCGTCGCGATCGATCATGTAGAACCGGTGATCGTTGACATAGGTGAAGCGGACGATCCCGCGCAGGATCGAAAACCGGTCGTCGGTACATTTGACGTCGCTGTAGGTTGTTTCATGGTAGGAGGCAAAGTCCTCCATGTCGAGGGTGTCCGCCTTGCGCTCGCTGTCGGTTTTGCCGAAATGGATCAGCTTGGCGTAGTCCTCCGATACCCTGTCCCACGCCGGATCGCAGTGGAACCATGTGTCATCGTAGCGGAAGATGATCCACTCGTGACCGTCGTTGTGGGCGTTGCAGAGCCCGTATACGCAGAAGCAGTCGATCCCGCGCTGGAGCAGAGCAAAGCGCAGCACATAGGCAAAGCCGTAGCACAGGCTCTTTTTATCGCGCAGCGCCTTGTAGATCTCGTCGGCGGGATAGACGAACAGCGGCGAGCCGAGTTCCTTGTTGTCGGTGCGCTTGTTGTCATAGGTCATCTCATGGGTGACGGCGAGGTAGATCTTGAGGATGACGTCGAGGGTGTTGTCGCTTTCGGACGCCTCGTGGTTTGCGATGCGCAGCATTTGTTCATCGATGAAGCTGAGCATCTGCTGCTGCTTTTCCGGGGAATAGGCGTAGGTGAAGCGCACGGTGTTGCCGTCGATCTTTGCCTCTCTGAGGAAATAGTAGTAGGGGCTTTCGCGCAGAAGGTCGAGCAGGTCGCTTACGGAGACCGTTTCGGGGGTGACGGTGATCTCGTCGCGGCGGGCGAGCATCGACTCTGTCAGCGATCGGAAGGCGAGCATATCCTTTTCACTCAGGCGCTCGCGATCGTCGGGCTCGAGCACACAATGGTCGATCCGCGTGATGGGCGTATAGGCGCGTTGGTATTCAGTTGGGGTTGTGGCTTCCTCCTTCGCGGGAGCCGCCGAGCAGGCGCTCAACAGCAGACACAACGCGATCAGAAGCGCGGATAGTTTTCGTTTCATACCCCTGTCCTTTGATAGCCGCAGCATATAAAACCCCGAACAGCATGGTTCGGGGTTCTGGTTGTTTATGATGGATTTTCGGATCAGTTCTCCGAAGCGAAGAACCACTTGCCGACGTCATAACCGGAGGACTTGCCCGCAAGGTATTTGCGGACAGCGACGACGTCCTTCAGGCTGACCTTCTTATCGCCGGTGACATCCGCTGTTTTGATATCGCAGCTCTGGTCGATGCCCGCGGCGGAACGCTGCATAAAGGTAGCGTCGAGGATGGTCACATCATAATCGCCGTCGGCGTCGCCGGCACAGCCTTCGGAAGGCTCGATGGTGATGACGGTATAGGGATTGATCGGCGCGAGCGCGACACTCTGGTAATAGATGCGCTCTTCGTCGGTATTGATCATGTACTGGATGATATGAGAGATATCGGTCGTGCCCGCGGCGGTCGCCTTGAAGCGGAAACGCGCGAACAGCTTGTCGGTATTGTTGAATACGGAGACGCCCTGTGCGCGGGTGAAGTTGTAGTTGATGACGCCCAAGTCGGAATAGTTGAGAACGATACCGGAGTTATAGATCGATGTGGGGAAGGAGTACAGCTCGACCTCGGGATCGCTCAGCTCGCCGTCTTCATCCACGACCGTGATTTTGTGGGGATCGAACGATAACAGATCGGGATCATATTCCATATGGACCTGACCGTTGAGGATCTTGGTGTCGCCGGCATTCAGACCGACGCGCAGGATGAATTCGTTTCCGACCTTGACCTCGGTCGCGTTCTCACCGTTTGCGGTGACGATCAGAACACCGTCGCCGGAAGCAGCCTCGGCACCTGCGGGAACCGCGGTGACCGTTAAGGCGGCGATCATGATCAGCGTAAGCGCCAGACACAGGAGTTTTTTCATAGAAAACAACCTCCGAAAAGTAGTTAGTTCTAGTTTTCAATAAAAACCCGACATTCTTATCGGACTGATTTCCGCAATCCTTCGTTGTCAGTCTTGACAGGCGCCAGCCTGCCTGCGACTTCCGCCTCGCCTTACGAAAATCATCCTCGATAATAATTGTCTACTTTCTATCGAAAATTAGAATTTTAGGATATATTGACACAAGTATTTATTCTATTATACGGTATATTTCTCATAATTGCAAGTGAACTTTTTGTAAACGATGGATAAAATGAGAGAAGTTTCTTTGTGACGGAAAAACATTTTGCCGAAATTCGGAAAAGGGCTTTTATTGAATCGTGAATTATGGTACAATAGAATGCGTTGCAAAAAGATAAAGTTTCAGAATAGGAAGGATGGGAAGGTGAAGGAATGGCAAAGATTATTGCAATAGCAAATCAGAAGGGCGGCGTCGGCAAAACGACCTCTGCCGTGAACATCGCGGCGGGTATCGGCTATTACGGCAAGAAGACCCTTTTGGTGGATATCGATCCGCAGGGCAACGCGACCAGCGGCGTCGGTATCGATAAAAGAAGCATTGATAAATCGACCTATGATCTGCTGGTCGGCGACGCGAAGGCGACCGACATCATCCTCAGAACAAAGTACAATAATCTTGATGTGATGCCCGCGGGGATCGACCTTGCGGCGGCAGAGTTCGAGATCATGGACGCGTCCGATCGTTCCACAAGGCTGAAAAAAGCGTTGCTGCCGATCAAGCAGTATTATGACTATATCATCATCGACTGTCCGCCGTCGCTCGGCTTGATCACGACGAACGCGCTGACCGCGACCGACAGCGTGATCGTTCCGATCCAGTGTGAGTACTACGCGCTGGAGGGACTCTCTCAGCTGATGAACTCGGTGAGATATGTCAAGCGCAAATTAAACGAGCATATCTACATCGAGGGCGTGCTGCTGACGATGTATGACGGCAGACTCAACCTGACACAGCAGGTCGTCAACGAGGTCAAGCAGTTTTTCCCGAAAAAGGTATTCGGTCAGGTCATCCCGCGCGGCGTGCGTCTTTCGGAGGCGCCGAGCTTCGGGATGCCGATCATGTATTATGACAAGAGCTGTAAAGGCTCGGATGCTTACCTGAATCTGGTGCAAGAGATGTTGCGTAAGGAGAATAAGGATGGCTAAGAAGATCGGAGGGCTCGGCAAAGGGCTGAGCGCGATTTTTATAGAAAATGATACGGAGGATAAGAACGAGGTCGTTACCCTGAAGATCTCGCAGGTGGAGCCCAACCGCAAACAGCCGCGTAAGAGCTTTGACGACGACGCGCTCGCGGAGCTGGCGGAAAGTATCCGTCAGCACGGCGTTCTGCAGCCGATCTTAGTGCGACCGCAGATCTTCGGCGGCTATCAGATCGTCGCGGGTGAGAGAAGATACCGCGCGTCGCGGCTTGCGGGTCTGACGGAGATCCCCGCGATCGTGCGCGAGCTGTCCGACAGCGAGACCATGCAGATCGCGCTGATCGAGAACCTGCAGCGCAGCGACCTGAGTCCCCTGGAAGAAGCCGCGGGTTATCGCTCGCTGATCGATGACTTCGGCATGACGCAGGAGGACGTCGCCAAGACGGTCGGTAAATCCCGTCCCGCCGTGACCAACACCCTCAGGCTGTTGAGTCTGCCGGATGAGGTCAAGCCGATGATCGAGGAAAAGAAGCTCAGCACCGGTCACGCAAGGGCGCTGCTCGCGATCGAGGATAAAGAGAAGCTCGCTCAGGCGGCTAAGAAGGTCGCGGCAGAAAAGCTCAGCGTCAGAGAGACCGAGGCGCTGGTCAAAAAGTTGTCGTCCGATCAGCCCGCTCCCAAAAAAGAACGGACGAAACAGCCGACGATCTATAAAGAGGTCGAGCTGACGCTTTCGCAGGAGCTGGGCACAAAGGTCTCGGTTGTTCCCTTTAAGGATAAGACCGGCGGCACCTTGTGCGTAGAGTTCTACGAACCCGACGAGCTGTTCAAGCTGACCGCGAAGCTGACGGATCTGTGGAACAGGACGGAAGACAATTGATAGTTGACAATTGCGGGCGATCAATGATCGCCCCTACAATGATAAAATGAGGCGAAACAAATGATTGATATCAAATTTTTAAGAGAAAACCCCGATGTAGTCAAGCAGAACATCAAAAACAAATTTCAGGACAGCAAGCTGCCGCTGGTAGACGAGGTCATCGAGCTGGATCGTCAGGCGCGTCAGGCGAAGGGCGACGCGGATACCCTCCGCGCCAACCGCAACAAGATCAGCAAGGAGATCGGCGGATGCTACGCCCGCGGCGAAAAGGAAAAGGCGGAGGAGCTCAAGGCGCAGGTCGCCGCTCAGGGCGAAGAGCTGAAAGCGCTGGAGGAAAAGGAAACCGAGCTCAACGAAAAGGTCTTGAAGATCATGATGGTCATCCCGAACATCATCGATCCGAGCGTCCCGATCGGCAAGAATGATACAGAGAACGTGGAGATCGAACGCTTCGGCGAGCCGGTCGTTCCGGACTATGAGATCCCCTACCATACCGAGATCATGGAAAAGCTCAGCGGCATCGACCTCGATTCCGCGCGTAAGGTTGCCGGCAACGGCTTCTATTACCTGATGGGCGATATCGCCCGTCTGCACTCGGCGGTCATCTCCTATGCCCGCGACTTTATGATCAACCGCGGCTTCACCTACTGTGTACCGCCCTTCATGATCCGCTCTAACGTCGTTTCCGGTGTAATGTCCTTTGCGGAGATGGACGCGATGATGTACAAGATCGAGGGCGAGGATCTCTTCCTCATCGGTACCTCCGAGCACAGCATGATCGGCAAGTTCATCGACACCATCATCAAAGAGGACGAGCTTCCCTATACCCTGACCTCCTACAGCCCGTGTTTCCGCAAGGAAAAAGGCGCGCACGGTATCGAGGAACGCGGCGTTTATCGTATCCACCAGTTTGAGAAGCAGGAAATGATCGTCGTCTGTAAGCCCGAGGACAGCAAGATGTGGTTCGATAAGCTCTGGCAGAATACCGTCGATTTCTTCCGCACGCTGGATATCCCCGTCCGCACCCTCGAGTGCTGCTCCGGCGACCTCGCCGACTTGAAGGTCAAGTCGATCGACGTTGAGGCGTGGAGCCCCAGACAGAAGAAGTACTTTGAGGTCGGTTCCTGCTCGAATCTCGGCGACGCCCAGGCGCGCAGGCTGAAGATCCGTGTGAACGGCGGCAAGGATAAAAAGTACTTTGCGCATACCCTCAACAACACCGTTGTCGCTCCGCCGAGAATGTTGATCGCGTTCCTTGAGAACAACCTCAATGCCGACGGCTCCGTCAATATCCCCGAAGCCCTCAGACCTTATATGGGCGGCATGGAGAAGATCGAAGCTCCCGCGAAATAAGCAGAAAAGCAGCCCGCTGTGTCAGTACAGCGGGCTGAATTTTATGGATGAATCATGTGATCGTTGAAGCGTTCTTCCATCTCGGCGTTGAGGGCGCGCCATGTATCGGGGGAGAGCTTCTTTTCGATCACCTTTCGCGCCTCGTCCATGTTCGGCGGGCGGGAGGTGATGTTGTGGCAGTCCGTGCCGAGAAAATGAAGTTGTCCGCGGTCGATCAGCTTCAGCGCGAGGCGGCGTGAGGAGAACGAGGTGAACGCCTCGGCGTTCATCTGGAAGTAGAACGGCTGATCAAAGAGCATTTCGTAGATCTTGCGCGACTGAAGCGAGCGATAGCGCTCGACGTGCGCGAGGATGATCTGCAGATTGGAGTTGTACTGGAAGGAGATCAGCTCATCGTAGATTTTTTCCGACCATGGCTCAAACGGCATTTCGATCAGGATCAGCGAGGTGCCTTCGATCGCGAGCGAGCGGATCTCTTTGCTCTGGGAGATGCCGGGATAGTACAGCACCTCGGCGCCGTAATACAGCTTGAGGTCGAGATCGGCGATCCCGGGACGGAGCTTTTCGATCGCGTGGCGGCGTCGGCGCAGGAAGCGGTCGGGATCCTCCTGATACGCGTAAAAATGCGAGGTGGAGACCATGGTGGTGACGCCCTGAGCGCAGGTGGAGCGCAGCATCTCGAGCGACATATCAACGGATTTGCTGCCGTCGTCCATCTTCGGCAGGATATGGCTGTGGATATCAAGCATGGTATTCCTCCTCTCTTTTTTACCTGATTATAGCACAGGTAGGGCGCGGATTCAACTTGAATTTTGTCCGACGATGTGTTATGATAACGACAATATAGAGCTTTCTGTGTTTCTGTATCAAACGCAGGAGGCTTTTTTGCGCCTTTGGAGGGAGCTATGAAAAAGAAAGGGTTTTATACGGAGATCGCCTATGTGATCGGGATCGTCGGGATCGCGTTGGGCGTCGGCTTTATGGAACGCGCGGACTTCGGGCTGAGCATGGTCGTCGCGCCGGCGTATGTGCTGCACCGGGTCATCTCCGCGATCCCCGGCTTTGCATTTTTCACCTTCGGTGTGGCAGAATATACTTTGCAGGCGGTCTTGTTGGTATTGCTCGCGATCGTCGTCAGGCGGTTTCGGATCTCGTATCTGTTCTCCTTTGTCACGGCGGTTGTGTACGGCTATGTCCTCGATCTGATCCTGCTGATCATGCCGCAGATCGGTGCGGGGGACTATGTGATGCGGGTGCTGTTTTTCATCATCGGTGAATTTTTCTGCAGCCTCGGCGTTTCGATGATGTTCCATACCTACATCTCGCCGGAGGTGTATGAGCTGTTTGTCAGCGAGGTCTCGAAAACCTATCGGCTGCGGACGGATCGCGTCAAAACCGTTTATGACTGCGTCAGCTGTGTGGTCGGTATCGCCCTGTCGTTCCTCTTCTTCGGCTTCGGCAATTTTGTCGGGATCGGCTGGGGTACCGTCATCTGCGCCTTGATCAACGGCCTCATTATCGGGTGGATGTCTAAGCTGGAGGACAGGTGGTTCGACTTCAAAGACGCTCTTCCGCTGAGAAAGTTCTTTGAAAAGAAGGCAGAATGAAAAAAGTGTTGACAAAAGCGGGCTTTTATACTATAATATTTCTTGC
>OMTA01000054.1 GCA_900313895.1 uncultured Eubacteriales bacterium
AAGATCAGTCCCGCCGCGAGCAGTGTAAAGCTCGTGATCAGCGAGCACAGCACCGCCCCCGAGAAGTAGGACATCACGATGACCGAGCCTTTGACGGAGCTTGCGTTGTAGTCGAAGTCGATCTTATGCTGCTTGTCGGAGACCATGACGTTCAGTGCACTGAGGGTGGAGGTGATGACCGAGGTGCCGATCACGCCCGAAATCATCCATGAGTTGACCAGCGTCTCGATATCCGCGTCGGTGACCTTATCTTTCAAACCGCCCAGCGCCTCGTTGATGCCGTCGACATAGCTGTTTTTAATGAACAGCAGGAACAGCCCGAGGATGATGATCTGTGTCAGCAGCGATAAAAACACCGCCATCCTATCCTTCAAAAATACCTTTGCGTTTCGTGTTGTCAAGCCTCTGTAGGCATTAAGTGTTCGTGTCATATCAGTCACCCAGCTTCTTTCCCGTTACGTTGAGGAACACATCGTCCATGTTTCCCTTGATGAATTCGTAGTCGTCGATCCTGTCATATTTTGTGAGCAGCTCGGTCGCCTTTTTGATCCGGTCTATCTTGATCTTATAGCTGTCTACGGCGTATTCAAAGTCGAGCCCCTCCGCCTTGAGCAGCGCTGCGTTTTCGTCGCTTTCGGGCGTATACCAGACAAGTCGGTTGCTCGCGTACCGCTCTTTGAGATCATGCGGCGTTCCGTGCGCGGCGATCGTGCCGTTGTCAAGAATCACAACGTCGTCACAGTCGACGGTCTCTTCCATATAGTGCGTCGTCAGAAAAACCGTCAGCCCGGTGTCTTTTCTGAGTTTGTTGATGATCTCCCATACCTTGACGCGCGTCATCGGATCAAGCCCCGTGGTGGGCTCGTCGAGGAACAACAGCCTCGGGCGATTGATCAGCGCGCGGGCAATGTCTACTCTCCTGCGCTGACCGCCGCTCAACTGATGGTAGCGGCGATCCATGATCTCGTGCAGCTCAAAGATTTCTTTCAACTCTTCGACGCGCGCCTTGATCTGTTTTTTGCTCAGCCCGTAAAACGACGCGCGCGAGCAGAGGTTTTCTTTGACGGTCAGCTGTTGATCCAGAACGGAATTCTGGAACACGATGCCGATCTGATCCTTGATCTTTCTGCGATCGGTATCGAGGTCAAAGCCGCCGATCTCTACCGTGCCTGAGGTTTTCTCGATGACGGTACAAAGGATGTTGATGGTGGTGGATTTTCCCGCGCCGTTGATCCCGAGAAAGGCGAAGAACGCGCCCTCTTCCACCGAGAAGCTGATTCCCTTGACCGCTTCTACTTGTCCGTAGTGCTTGACAAGGTTGTTGACGTTGATCATTTTCATTTGGATCTCCTCCTGTCTTGATCCCATGTTAACATATCAAAAAGGGCAAAGTAAAGGCATCCTGCGCGAGCGGTCAAAACCGTGGCGCAAGATGCTTTTTTGATGGGGTAAGTTGCTTATACTTCTTCGTCGCTGTTGAGATTTTTCAAAGCGCGGTTCATCCCGTCCGCGGCGTTTTTGTTGGCGCGTCGGGTGATGATCCATACCGCGAGATAGACGATGACGACGACCGTTCCTACAGAGAGCATATCCGTGATGTCCTTGTACCATCCCAGCAGCCATCCTTCGCCCAGCACCACCGCCATGATACAGCAAAAATGCAGGATCACGCGGATGACGAACTGCCGGCGGGTAGGTTCTTTTTTGAAGTAAAAGAGCAGCGACGGCAGCGCGGAGGTCGCCCCGATAAGCAGAAGATGCAGCGGGAATTCCTTGGGATATCCGCTGTGATCGGGGACAAAGTAATTCAAGATCCCGATCGCCGCCGTGACACAGACCGTGATGATGAAAAAGTGGCTGATCGCCATTTTAATCGTATCTTTCATGTTGCACCTCACATTCCCAGACGTTTCTTCAGATCCGGCACATACTGCCGCGAGATGATGACCGTCTCGCCGTTGATGAGCTTTGCCTCAAATCTGCCGTTGACCGATGCCGCTACCGAGCGGATCTTTCCGATGTTGAGGATCATCGCCTTGGAACAGCGAAAGAGCTTGGTACCCACGGTCAGCTCCTCAAATTCGTAGAGCTTCTGTCTGGATTCATAGACGTTTTTCTGTGCGCAGATAAAGCACTTGTTATCGACGGATTCGATATAGTAGACATCCCTGAGAGGGATGCGGAACGTCTCGCCGTCCTTTGAGCCGAGCAGGATCGACTCGCTCTTTTTCAGCTTTCCGACAAGGGTAAGTACCTCGTCGGTGATCTCGTGGCATCGGATGACGATCTCTTCCTCCTTATCGGGCTCGATCTGATCGATGACGACTTTGAACATCAGCTCACCTCCCTGATGATCCGAGTATACCATACCCGGTTGAACAATGGAATCCCCGGCGATGTAAGTTGCGTTTTTCGACGGGTAAGTTGCAGAAAAAACGCCGGACCGCTGTGAACGATCCGGCAGGATGGTCGATTCTGTATTACGACGCGGTAAAATCGGAATGAACCTCGATCTTCAGTCGCTTGAAGTCAGCCTCGTCGGCGATGGAATTGGCATAGGGAACATCACATTCCTCATCGTAGCCGATGCCGAAGTAGGTGTAGTTGTTGCTGTGCAGGCTCCATTCGGGATCATAGGTGCGGTTGTCGATCTCCGCCCATCCGTGACCGCCGCTGTTGCAGGCGTAAACTTCTTCATAGCCGATAGCCTTTGCCATGTACGCGTATGCCGCGCCGTAGCTGTAGCAGTCGCCCTTGCCGTAGACAAAGAGATCATTCGCGCAGACGATCGGCCAATCCTTCTTGGTATAGGAATAGGGGGGATTGTGGCGAACGCCCTCGAGGTAATGCTCCTTGATATAGTCAAAGGCTGCCTGTGCTTTTTCTTCCTTCGTCATATCGACGGTGGTGCAGGCGGCGATATCCTTTGCCGCGGTGAAAAGGCATTTGTCGGATTCGGTCTCGACCTTATACGCCTTACCCTCGATGATGATCCAATCCTCGTCCCCGATGGTCATGCCGTTGCAGTAGCCGGAGTTGATCGCGCCGCTCTTGTCGGCGTAGAAATAGCCCTCTGATTCATCCCCGACGATGGTATCGACCTGAGGCTCGCCATTGACATAGTAGAACCTGACGTCGTCGATGGTCACAAAGCCGTCCTTCGGCGTTTCCTTGGACGCGCCGGAATTGGTCTTTGTCGCCTGCGAATCACTGCTCTTTTTTTCACTGTCACCGTCGCTGCTGCCGGAACAGGCGACAAAAGCGCCGACGATGCACAGAACTGCCAGTAATAAGGCGATATAACGCATGATCTTGCTCGATTTCATGGCCAAAAACACTCCTTGATTTTTGCGGGTTTGTAAAAGGTGGATCTCAGCAAATCAATCCATACATAGAAATCATACCATTTTTGTAAAAGAAAGTCAATCACTGTCGAAGATTGCCGATCGCCTGAGTTGCATCAAGTGCTGACACGCTGATCGGTTGTGCAAAACCGCCAAATCCTGCCCTGCATTTTTGTGCTCAAAAGCAAAACAAGATGGATTTACAATACAAGTGCAACAGTAGAAAATAAATAGACTCATTAAGCAAACCCGAGTATAATGGAGTTACCACACAACATTATGCGAGGGGGGAAAGCAAAATGAGTCATTACACTCATTTTACTACTGAAGAGAGGGAACTGTCAAGAGAATTAAAAGCCTTGGGCTACAGTATTTGTCAAATAGCAGCAAGATTAGGCAGGAATAAATCATCCGTATCAAGAGAATTCAAACGAAATTCAAACAAGGACGGGAGTTATTCAGCCCATGCAGCCGATGACAGATACAAACAACGCCGTAAACGTTGTGGCAGAAAACCCATGTTGCAAACAGACAGTCCTGTAAAAGAATATGTTATTGAAAAGCTCTCACTTGATTGGTCTCCGGATGAAATATCTCACAGAGCCAAGCTGGATAAAGAAGCTTTTTCGATCTCATATAATACAATATATCGTGCAATAGAAAGCGGTATTATTTCAAAGAAGTTGAGAAATCATCTCAGGATCAAACGCATCAAAAACCGCAAAGCAAAAGCCAATGACAAACGCGGTAAAATAGCGAATCGAGTGATGATCAGCGACAGACCTGAGAGCATTAACAACCGTATTGAGGTTGGTCACTGGGAAAGCGACACCGTCTTGGGTAAACGCAACACAGGTTGTATTGCTACTCATGTTGAAAGAGTAACCGGTTATCTTATTGCGTTTAGATTGCCAAACCTGAAAGACGATATATTCAGAATTAAAACAGTTGATGTTTTCAAGAATCTTCCTGCGGCTTTGAAAAAGAGTTTTACGGTTGACAACGGGAACGAGTTCCGTTCTCATTCAGAGCTTGCCGCTCAAACAGGTATGGATGTTTACTTTTGCGATCCATACTCTCCTTGGCAGCGTGGATCTAATGAAAATACCAACGGTTTACTCAGGCAATACTTTCCAAAGGGTACTTCATTCAAGGACTTTTGTGACGATTACTTTGAGCATGTTGTTGAGTTGATCAACAACAGACCCAGAAAACGTCTTGGTTACAAAACTCCTGCTGAGGTTTTCTATGATCTCTTTTCTAAGTGTTGCACTTGACTTGACAATTCAATCTGTGTTATACTTAGTGCGTAAGGTACAGAAATATGATCTGTGAATGGGGTGCTGTTATGAAACGCTTATCCTTAAAAGTCCTGTGTATTATCTGCGCGATGATGCTCTGTTTGACGTCTCTCGTTTTCTCTGCGCCGATCATCTCCGCCGCTACGGTTTATCTGCGCGGCACATTCAACGGTTGGGAAGCGCGCTCCGAATACGCGATGGCGTATGAAAACGGTCGTTATCTGATCACGACCCACTTGAGCAAGGGTGACTATGAATACAAGGCGGCGACCGATGACTGGAGCACCTTCCAGGCGCCGGTACAGGGCAACGAGAGCCTCTCGCTTGATTCGGACTGCGACGTTACCTTCATTGCCTATACCGACAGCAATATCATAGAGGCGTTCCCGCATTCCTCCTTGGAGGCGGACGTCAAAAAGGTCGTCCTGCGATCCAAGTGGATGGAGCACAGCGATCTTGTACTTGTTCAGAAGAACAGCGTGGTCTCCTACCAAAGCGTCGGTACCTCCTATCCCGCTGCGGCTTACTGGAACATCCTGTCCGATAACGACGGCGCGTTTTATCTCCAAAACAACGCGACCGGCGACTATGCCGCCTTAAACGGCAGCGCGGTCGTCTGCGTAACTTCCGCGGACGACGGTAATACAAGCTGGTATGTCGATACCACGATGGACGGCGCGCGTTTTATCAATACGTCAAATGAAAAAGCGATCATTAATATCGAGAAGCTGAGCGGCAGCGCGCAGGCGTCCTCTGTTCCGATGTACTATACCAGCTCACAGTGGGGCTTTGCGTACAGCTCCTATGACTATCAGCTCAAAACCGATAAGGTCATCGATACCGGCTACAACGCCTACGCGAACTCGCCGACGTCGATCACCTCCTATATGACCGGCTCCAAGAAAACGTGGAACCAGTCAAAGAACCTTTCTGCCTATCCCAAGTTTACGGCGAAAAATACGCCGCTCGCAGAGGCGGTGTATAACCTCTCGCTGGAGGAGGCTGTCAAAAGCATCCATACCGATGCCTACGGCGAGGTGTTCTATACAGGTACCTCATGGCAGAAAGTATGGACGCGCGATACGGCGCTGTCCAACCTCTATTCGCTCTCGTGGGTATTCCCCGAGATCAGCTATAACTGCGAGCGCGAGAAGATCAAGACCTCCGGCGGCGTATCTGTTTTTGAACAGGATACCGGCACCGGCGGCTCTTACCCGGTCTCCACGGATAAGATCATCACGATGCTCTCCGTCTGGGAGACCTACCTTGCGGACGGCAACAAGAATCATTTGAAATATTTTTACGATATCTGCGAAAACACGATCCTGCAGGATATGAACGTCGCCTATGATGACGCGGCAGGCTTGTTCCGCGGCGAGACCTGCGGACTTGACTGGCGCGACCAGACCTATCCCGATTGGACGAGCGAGACCTACGACAGCGGACTTTCCGCGATCGCCGAGAGCAAGACCGCCTCGGTCAACGCGATCTATTGCCGCGTGCTGGAGATCATGAGCAAGTCGGCAAAGGTGCTCGGCAAGGGCGCTGACGCGGAGCAGACATGGGCGAAGATGGCGCAGGATCTGAAGGCGAAGATCAGCGAAAGGCTGTGGAACGAGAACCTCGGGCTCTACGCCTCATGGGAATATCCCGAGTATATGGGCAGCGTACAGGCAGAAAAGACCGATGTCCTCGGCAACGGCTTTGCACTTTGGTTCGGGATCGGCTCGGATTCTCAGCTCGATCAGATCTGCGAGAACTCTCCGCTGGTGCCCTACGGCGCGGATACGGTTTATCCGCAGAAGCAGGGAAAGCTCCATAACGCCGATAAGGTCTACCACAACCGCGGTATCTGGCCGGGATGGGATTCAACCCTGATGGTCGGAGCGGCTTATCATAACAACAAGGCGCTCGCGGAAGAGATCTTCAACTCCAACGTGCGCGGCGCGGCAGTCTCTTTGACCAATAAGGAGGTCATCGATTACCTCACCGGCGAGGGTGTGGAATCCGATCAGCAGCTCTGGTCGATCGCGGGAACGCTGGCGGGCTATTACCGTGTACTCTTCGGCATGGAACTGGACGAAAACGGCATGACCTTCAATCCGTATGTTCCCGGCTGGATGGAAGGTCCCTTCGAGCTTTCGAACTTCAAGTACAGACAATCGAATTTGACGATCAAGCTCTCCGGAAAAGGGGACAAGGTCAAGAGCTTCAAGGTCGACGGCGTGAGCAAGGATATCGCGACTTATGTTCTCCCCGCGAACAGCACCGGCAGCCATACGATCGAGATCGTAATGGAGCCCGGCGGCAAGGAATACAAGATCAATAAATCGGAAGAAAATCTGGTCGTCTGTCCCGAGATGCCGACGATGAACTACTCGGGCGGAAAGCTCCGTTGGTCAACAAAAAGCGGCTTGACCTACAAGCTCTGGACCGGCAGGGAATATGTGGATGTAAGCGGCGGCAATTATACTGTCGATACAAGCGCTTACGGATGCTACAGCCTGATGGCGATCTCACCCGACGGCATCTGTTCCGAACTGAGCAAGCCCATTATCGTCAGCCCCGACCGGATCAAGCTCGAAGCCGAAAACGGCACCGTTTCGAGCAGCAGCCTGATCTCGTCCGGCTATGTGATCGATAAGCGCTCCCGCAGCGCGAACCTGACGCTGAGCGTCACGATCCCGAAAGAGGGCAACTATCTGCTCAGCGGTATCTACAACAATCCGGGTGATCCTACCTCCGGCGTAAGCTGCGCGATCCGCTCCGTATATGTCGACGGCATGGATATGGGCTCGCTGATATTCCCCGAGGTCAACAGCAGCTTCAAGAATCAGACCGGCACGCACCTCTTACTGCCCCTCAAAGAGGGAACGCATACGGTCAAGGTGTTCTATGATACGGCGAACTGGTATGACCGCAATATGAGCGTCACCAAAAATGATGTAGAGTATAATTATTTCAACCTGGATTATGTCGGCGCAGAGGAACCGACCGAGCCGCCGACTGAGCCGCCGACAGAAAAGCCGACCTCCGCGCCTTTGCCGACCTATCCTCCCGCGCCCGATAAAGGCATCCTCGGAGACGTCGACAGCGATAAGGAGGTAACGGTCGTTGACGCGACCTACATCCAGCGTCATGTCGCCGATCTCCCGAATCATATGTTCAACGAGCTTGCCGCCGATACCGACCGAGACGGCAATATCACGATCCTCGACGCGACCTATGTTCAGCGACACATCGCCGACCTGAGCGCCCCCGCCGGGATCGGCAAACCGATCGCATAAAAGACAAAACTCCATCGCTTCGGCGGTGGAGTTTTGTGTATGATATAAAGCGCTATTGATGCTCGAAACAGTTTGATTTAGCTTGACACATTCGCCTTCAACTCCTGTTACCCGCACATACAAAACAAAGTTGCGGATAACATACGTCGGATAGGAAGGAAGCAGCGGCAATCGTCTTGGGAGCGACACCTCCTGACAGAAGTCGCGCCTACGCTCTCGCTAAAAACAGTATGCTATAATGTTTTTACCTTCGGATTGCGCTAACGCTTAATCCTCGGAACGCTCGCCTTCAACTCCTGTTATCCGCACATACAAAACAAAGTTGCGGATAACATACG
>OMTA01000011.1 GCA_900313895.1 uncultured Eubacteriales bacterium
ATTCATGCTCCTTATATTGGACATAGTTATGCTTTTAACCATCCTATATTATAGCGTTTATGCGTCCGCCTGTCAAGTTTGAGCCAATTTACGACAGAAATTGAAAAAGGCCGCCCGAATAGGCGACCTTGATTTGGATCGAAAGTTGTCTTGTTCTGTCAGATCATCCGGATCATTCGGACTTTTTGTTCCTCTTTTTCTTCTTGTTATAAGAGGAAGAAACGCTGACGAACACGATAAACAGGATCACAACGATACCGACGGATAAGAGGAACCAGAAGGAGGTCAGCACCTTATCGACGCCGTGGGTGAAAAAGAGGATCGGGCTTGCCTTGACATCCTCGTTCGCGATCAGGTTGATGGTCTCGAACGCCTCACCCTTGTAGTAGACCGTCGCGGTCGTGATCACATCGCCCTTGTTGACGGGGGCGTTGATGGGATCGGTATCGTCCGGCACGATGGTGATATCGCTCTCTTTATAATCGGAGGGCAGGACGATATTGAGATCCGTCTGCGGTACCAGCAGGATGCTCTCGGTATCCCACGCGTTTTTGATCGGCTGTTCGCAGACAGGGGTATCCTTTGTCGCGGGTGACACAAACTTCAGATTCAGAAAAGCCCATCTGAACAGATCGGCAGCATCCAGCATACAGCTCTCTTCATACTCTTCGGTATCGTACGGAGCGTGCAGACAGACGCAAAGATAGGCATAGCCGTCGCACAGGGCAGTCGCGGCAAGACACATTCCCGCCTTGTCGGTCTCGCCGTTCTGGACGCCGGTCGCGTACGTATAGTAGTACTCGCCGCCGCGCGCCGCGTCGATCATGTAGTTGGTTGTGACGAGCGGATAATCGTCGCCCTGCAAGGTATAGGACGGCGTGGAAACGATCTTGGAAAAAAGCGGCGTTCCCATCGCGTAGCGGCAAATCTTCACCATATCGCGGGCGGTGGTGTACTGGTTATCATTATCAACGCCGGTGGGGTTCTCGAATCGGGTATCGGTGCAGCCGATCTCCTCCGCCTTTTCATTCATCATCTTGACAAAGGTCGGGATATCTCCCCCGCCGACATAATCGGCGAGCATCAGCGCGGCGTCGTTTCCGCGAGGAAGCATCAGCGCGTACAACACATCGGTGACGGTCAGCTTTTCGCCGGAATGCCAATCCAGACCCGTGCCTACCATGCCTCTGTCCTCAAGCTCTTTGAGAACGGATTTTTTGATCTCGATGCGCGTATCAAGATCCTTGATGTTCTCAACAGCGACGATATAGGTCATGATTTTCGTCAGCGCGGCGGGATAGCGGCGGGCGTCGGCGTCTTTCGAATAGACCTCGATGCCGGTATCGAGATTGATCATCAAAATCGAATCGGAGCGGGGTTTGACATCGCATTTGAAAGTAATCGCCGAAGCGGAAGGGATCATCAGAGAAGCGAGGGTGATCATGATGACCAGCGTTACGGATAATAAACGGATACTTCTTTTCATCACATCACTCCTCCATATCGACAGCCGATCTTGTCGGCTTTGGTGCAGTCGGAGCAGTTGTTTTCTGCTTTGCGACAGTCGCAGGCTCTGTCGAAGGCTCGGTCACCGCCTGAATATCGGGCTCATTTGACGCGGATGCAGGGGTGTTCGGGAACATCTTCGCCAGCGCGTAGCCTCCGAAGCGACCGAGATCGTTGAGCAGAGAGACGCCCTCGTCGTGATTGGGTACAATATCGGCATTGTCGAGAAGCTCTTTACCGTAAAGGATCTGGGCGGTACCGACGCTCTCACCCTTGAACAGAGGTAGCTTCAGCTGATCGGGAACGCTGATCTTTACGGTGAGCTTGCTCACATCGTAATCATTCGGAAGGGTTTTTGTCGCGGTATCATTCGCATAAAGCGGAATATGATAGCTGCCCCAGGCAGTCTGAACCGTTGAGGTATAGACGGAGGTATCGGTGCTGATGACCTTGTGATCGCTCAGATTCAGATAACCCCAGGTCGTCATGCGGCGCGCGTCGGCGAAAACATTTTCCTCCGCCTTGTTCTTGCCGCGCAGAGCGACAAAGAGATAGGACTTATCTTTGTACAGCGTCGAGACGACCAGTGAGGCGCCCGCGACCTTGCTAAAGGAATATTTGCCGCCTTCAACATAACGGAAATAGTACGGGCTTGCGTTATTGATGATCGAGTTGTTGGTGGTGACGGTATGCGCCTTGTCTTCCTTATCATACCGGTCGGGCGTATAGGTCGGGCTTTCCATGATCTCCTGATAAAGCGTGTTTCCCATCAGGTGGCGGTACATGACAGCGATATCCTCACAGGTGGTATAGTGTCTTCTGGTGGAATTGCTGCCGGGCGAGAGAAAGGAGGTCAGCTTGCAGCCGAGCTCTTTCGCGCGCGCGTTCATCTCACTGACAAAAGCGGGGATATCACCGTTGCTGACGGTATCGGCGATCAGATTTGCCGCGTCGGATCCCGAGGTGAGCATCATGATCGCGGCGAGATCTTTCAAAGTCAGCGTTTCGTCGACGAACTGCTTGAGGCAATCGTCGGATACGTCGAGACCGTCGATGAACGCTTTGGTGACCTTGACGTCTACCTCTGAAGGATCCTTCACCTTTTCGGTCATCAGGATGAAGGTCATCAGCTCGGACATTTCCCCGGCAATCCAGTATTGATCCGGCTTCTGTGAATAAACCGTAGTATCGGTATCCAGATTGATCAGCAGCATCGCGTAGGAGGAAGTGATCTGGTTATGTTCGAACGAAGAAGCGGGTGTGATGACGACACTTGTGATCAATGTCAGCATCAAAACCAGCGATATGATAAATTTTAACTTATTTTTCATAGTATTTTCCTTCCGGATATGCTAATATAATAAAGGAACAGTTTTTTATGTTCGTCATCTTTCGTTGATATTCATCTTTATCTTACACCATTCTCATTTGGATATCAATTAAAGTTTTGTAACTTTTTCAAAAACAGACTGATTTGCGAGGATAATATGATTTATGTGACAGGAGATATTCACGGCGACTATGACAGCCTGATGGACAGACCTCTCGGAAAGCTGAAAAAAGAAGATGTGCTGATCGTAACGGGGGATTTCGGCTTTGTTTGGAATAATTCGAATAAAGAAAAAAGCAACCTCAAAAAGCTCAGCAAAAAGAAGTACACGATCCTCTTTGTCGAGGGCGCTCACGAGAACCTTGAAATGATCCGGGAGTTTCCTGAGGTCGAGCTTTATCAGGCGAAGGGCATTAAGATCGCTCCCAATATATACTGCCTCAAGCGCGGCGAAATATATACGATCAACGGAAAAAGCATTTTCGCGCTCGGCGGAGGACTGCCGCCCTATGAGGATGAGCCGTTGGAGGCGCCGCCGTCGATGCCGACGGACGATGAGCTGCAATACGCGGTCGAGAACATCCAGAAGCATCATCGACACGTCGATCTGATCATCACGCATGAAGCGCCCGCGAGCGTCAAGCGGATGGTAGACAGAAGCGCGACGGTCAACGATCTGAACATCTTTCTCGATACGGTGCTGAAAAACACCCGCTTCGGCAAATGGTTTTTCGGCGCGCTGCATCGGGACAGAGCGGTATCGGATAAGCTGGTCTGCGTTTTTGAGGATGTGCACAAAGTGGAATAATGGTATAGAAACAGTAAAGGGACTGTCGCGTCAGAAACAGCGGCAGTCCCCGTTTTTATTTTCACCGTCAAATCCGATGCAGATCAATTCAGCGCTTCGCCGGTAGTGGCGAACAGGCGGCACACCTCGGCGCGCAGGGCGCGGGTCGCGTCGTCTGAAAGGTCGGGACTGATATCCAGCAGGAGCTCAGCCGCCTCCTGACTTTGGGCGAGCGTCTGCGTATCGGAGAAATCGGCGATCGCGAGCTGCGGCAGACCATGCTGGCGGTTGCCGAAAAAGTCGCCGGGTCCGCGGAGCTTTAAGTCCATATCGGCGATCTCGAAGCCGTTATTGGTGCGGCACATGGTAGAGAGGCGTTGCTCGGTATTGTCGCCGCTGTGGTCGGATACGAGGATGCAGTAGCTCTTGTGCTCTCCCCTGCCGACGCGTCCGCGCAGCTGGTGGAGGGTGGAAAGTCCGAAGCGCTCGGCGTTCTCGATCATCATGACGGTGGCGTTTTTGACATCGACGCCGACCTCGACGACGGTTGTTGACACCAGTATTGATAATTCGTTTAAAGAAAATTGAGACATGACCGTCTCTTTATCCTTCGGCTTCATTTTGCCGTGGAGGATGCCGACCGGATAATTGCGGAATGCTCCGAGCATCAGCTCGGCGGCGTAGTCGGTCGCGCTCTGCAATTCAACATCGTCGCCCTCTTCCACCAGAGGACAGACGATATATGCCTGACGTCCCTCATCGACCTGTCGGCGGATGAATTCCAGCGCACGGTCACGCTTATCGGAGCGGATATAGAGGGTCTGCACCTCGGTACGTCCCGGGGGAAGCTCGTCGATCACGGTGATGTCGAGATCGCCGTAGATGATAAGCCCCAAAGTTCGGGGGATCGGCGTCGCGGACAGGACGAGGATATGCGGATGCTCGCCTTTTTCGGCGAGGCGGGATCGCTGTGCCACGCCGAAACGATGCTGTTCGTCGGTGATCGCGCAGCCGAGCTTTGCGAAAACGGTGCTTTCCGATACCAGAGTATGGGTACCGATCACGATATCGCTCTCCCCTGCTTCGATCCGCTCGCGCGCCTTGCGCTTATTAGCGGCAGTCATCGAACCGGTCAGCAGTTCGATACGGATCCCCGTGCCGTCGAACATCTTGGAGAAAGTCTCGAAATGCTGTTGGGCGAGGATCTCGGTCGGCGCCATAAACGCCGCCTGATAGCCGTTTTTGACGCAGTTATAGCAGACCGCGGCGCATACGGCGGTCTTGCCCGATCCGACGTCGCCCTGGATCAGACGATTCATCGGAGAGGTTTTATTCATCATGTCGTTCACACAATCGGTCACGGCACGCTGCTGGGCGCCGGTGAGGGTGAACGGGAGCTTTTCGATCAATTCGTGAGTATAGTTCGTCGGCATCGTGATGGAGGTATGCTCGCGGGAGCGGGACTTCATCAGCCGCATACCGAGGTTCAGAACCAGAAGCTCCTCAAATACCAATCTGCGGCGGGCGCGTTCCATCGCGGGGATATCTGCCGGAAAATGGATATTCTGCAACGCGTAGCTCAACGGGCAGAGATCGTAACGCGTGAGCACATCGTACGGCAGGGGATCGCGGATGACCTCGGGAAGCATCGAGAGCGCCTCCTTGACCGCCTTCATCACGACGCGGTTATTCAGCCCCGCCGTAAGGTTATAAACAGGGGTGATCGCGTCGCCGCTTTTGGGAGAGGTGAACTCGGGCGAGAGCATCTGGTAGCCGTACTTCTCGCGCTGTACCTTCCCCATAAAGCAGTATTCCTCTCCGTAGCGAAGCATGGAATCGATATACTTATTGTTGAAAAAAACAAGGTTCATGTAGCCGCTGTCGTCACAGACGGTCGCCTTGCTCATCAATCTGCCGCCCGAGATACGAACGGTGCTGACAGCAGCGGCAAGGCGCGCGCGAATCACGACCCGCTCTCCGTGCTGCACCTCACTGATCGGGGTGATCGCCGACCAGTTGTCGTAGGCGCGCGGATAGTAGGAGATCAGATCGCCGACAGAGGTAACGCCGAGCTTTTTGAAAAGCGCGGCTTTTTTCTCGCCGATCCCTTTGATTTTTGTGATAGGTACTTCGTATAAACTCATGGTTCATTATTTCGGGAGGAGCAAGCCCCTCCCCTACAGAATTGATAGATTTCAGGCGACTGATAGTCGCCCTACGAAAAAAGGACTGTCGCTGTGACAGCCCTTGTGTGCATTATTCTACGCTGAAGATGTAGTAGTAGATCGGCTGGTCGCCCTTGATGTAGGTGATATCGACCTGATCGGAGAAACGATCCTCGAGCATCTCGACTGCTTCGGCAGCCTCTTCCTCGGAGACGCCCTCGCCGGAGATCAGGGTGACAAAGGACATATCCTTGTCGATCATGGTCTTGGCGAGCTTGATGAGCGCCTTGTTCGGGCTGGAGGAGGTAACGGTCAGCTTGCCGTTATCCAGACCGATGATCTCGCCCTCTTTGATCTTCATATAGCCGAACTCGGAATCACGAGCGGCAAAGGTGACCTGACCGGTGGAGACGTTCTTCGCGGCGTTCATCATGTTCTCGACGTTTGTTTCGACATCGCTGTCGGGATCGAAAACGAGCATCGCGGACAAGCCCTGCGGGATGGTGCGGGTCGGTACGATAACGACCTCTCTGTCCTCGGCAAGCGCGACGGTCTGCTGAGCTGCCATGATGATGTTCTTGTTGTTGGGAAGGACGAATACCTTCTTGGCGGGAGTCGCCATAACAGCGGCATAGATATCATCGGTAGAGGGGTTCATGCTCTGGCCGCCGGAAACGACGTTCCGGCAACCGAGCTCGTTGAAGAGGTTGGAAAGGCCTTCGCCAGCAGCGACGGCAACAAAGCCGTACTCTTCGACAGGAGCGGCAAACTCGGGCTCTTCCTTCTTCTTTGCCTTCTCTTTCGCCTTTTCGTTTTCAGCCTTGGCGGTCGCGTGCTGCTCGCGCATATTCTCGACCTTGACGGTGAGAAGCGAGCCGTAGGTCAGACCTCTCTGCAAAGCGTCGCCGGGCTGTTCGGTATGTACATGAACCTTGATGATCTCGTCATCGGCTACCATCACGATGGAATCGCCGATGGTCTCAAGGAATAATCTCAGTTCATTGGGGTCGGTCTCGATCTCGGGATCTCTGCCGACGATGAACTCGGTGCAATAGGTGAAGTTGATGACCTCGTCAAACTCAGCCGCTGCGGAGCGGAAGAATTCGTCGGAGGTATCGTCGCCGATCGTGTCGTCGGATTCCTCATACTCGACGACAACGCCGTCGCGAATCACGGAAAGCATACCCTCGAAGATGGTCAGGATACCCTTGCCGCCCGCGTCAACGACGCCGGCCTTCTTCAAGACGGGAAGCATCTTGGGGGTCTGCTCCAGCGCGTCAGCGGAAGCGTCGCAGACGATCTCCCACAATACAGCGGGATCGTCCTCGGTCTCGAGCGCCTCAAGACCCGCCTCGTAACCCATGCGGGCTACGGTCAGGATGGTACCCTCGGTAGGCTTTGTGACAGCGTTGTAGGCAGCCTCAACGCCGAGTCCGAGCGCGTGTATCATATCCTCGCCGGAAGCCTCGGTCTTGCCTTCGAGTCCCTTGGAGATGCCGCGGAACAGAAGCGACGTGATAACACCGGAGTTACCGCGCGCGCCGCGCAGCATAGCGGAAGCGGTTTTATGAGCGACGGTAGCGACGTCGGTCGCCTCCATCTCTTTCAACGCGTCTGCGGCAGCGCAGATGGTCATAGACATATTTGTTCCGGTATCGCCGTCCGGTACGGGGAAAATATTCAGGTCGTTGATACGCGCCTTGATCGAAAGAATATTATTGGCGCCGGATATAATCGACTGTTTCAGAGTTTCACCGTTAATCAAGGTAAACACATCCTTTGCGTAAACATTATAACAGAATTAATCTTATTATACACCAAAAGTTACAATTTAGCAACATTTTTATATACAAAAAAGAATTACAAATTGCGTATTATCTTAGTTCATATGACGTAGCCGAGGTGCATTTGCCGGTCGCGTTGTCGATATCAAAGAGGGTGCAATTCATCTTGCAGGCGCTTTTCTCATACTCAAAACGCCCCGGCAGCTTTGTCAGGAAACGGTTGATGATGATCTCCTTTTTGACGCCGAGAACGGAGTCGATCGCGCCGGTCATACCCAGATCGGTAACATAGCCTGTACCGCCCAAAAGCACTTCGGCGTCGGCGGTCATGACATGGGTATGCGTGCCGAAAACGGCGCTGACTCTTCCGTCGAGGAACAGTCCCATCGCGCGCTTCTCGCTGGTCGCTTCGGCATGGAAATCCAGAAGGACAATCTTTGAATCGAGCTTAGGGAGCAGGCGGTCGATCATGGTGAAAGGGTTATCGAGGTGGGTATCGATCCCCTCCTGCCCCATCAGGTTGATGACCGTCACCTGTGCGTAGCCCATATCGACGGTGCACATCCCTTTGCCGGGGGTTGTGGAGGACGGATAGTTCATCGGGCGGATGATATAGGGCTTTTCGTCAAGATACGAAAAGACCTCTCCGCGACGGAAGCTGTGGTTGCCGAGAGTGATGACATCCGCGCCGGAGGTGATAATATGGTCGGCGGAACGCGGCTTGATACCGTTTCCGTCAGCGGAATTCTCGCCGTTGACGATCGTCAGATCGACCTTATGAAGCTTTTTGAAAGCGGGCAGGTGGGTACGCAGAAAGTCGCATCCCGCGCTGCCGACAACATCTCCGATACATAAAATACGCACGTTGATCCTCTTTCCTGTTTGTTGATCAGGTAATGTATTATAGCACAAAGAGATGAAAAATACAAGATTACTGAGTGCCGATCCCGTCCTGTACCGCGATATCCTCCGAGCAGGTGTAGTCAACGGACAGTTTGAAGCCGTCATCGGTAGCGGTAAAATCGTAATCACGCTTGAGAACAGTACAAGGCGCGAGAGTGAACAGCTCGTAAAGTCGCGATTCTTTCAGCAATAATTCTTTTGCAGAATTATAATCAAGGCTTTTTTCCAGCTCTTCCAAGGCGTAGACTCTCCGGGTATTGAGCGAGATCGGAAGAGTCACATCAAGCGGCGCGGGAGATTCGACGATCTCGTCACTGAGATGATCGACGGTATGGACGCCGCCGATCGTCAGCGGCAGATCCAGTCCGAAGAGATCGGCGCTCAGGCGATCCTTGACCTCGCCGGTCGGATGATAGACCGTCATGGTTTTCGGAATCGTGAAATCGGCGTGATAGGTCGTTTCGGCGATGACGGAGGCTTTGGCGTGAACCAGACGCAATCCGCCGAGCTGATCCTCCAGTACGCCGCTGACGATGACTTGACCTTCCACTACGCCCGAGCCTTCTTTGAGATCGCATCTCCCCTGCTGCGCCTCTACGCGGATGATCCTGCCGTCACGGCGGGCTTTGACATTACAGGGCTTTGAGAGATCCTCCACCTCGGGCGAGGGACTCTCTTCCTTGATCTCGACGGAGATATAAGAACCCGTGACATTGACCGCCATCCATCCGACGCGCGGATCGGAGAGCATGACCGACCTTGATACGGTACTGTCATCGATCGCCGGCAAAAACGCGCCGACATAGACGCCGTTTTCTTTGAGCATTTGACGCAGCTCGCTTTCGCTGATGGTAGAAAGCCCCGTGACGTCGATGCTCCATACAAACAGCGACATCACAAATATCGTGATCACAAATGCCGCCGCGCCGAAGATCAGCCCCGATCGGTCGCTGTAGCGCGACAACAATCGCGGCAGACCCTTTTTCTCCGTCAGCCTCAGCCGTACGCCGGCTTTGCGCGCGTAGTGCCGCACACTCCTGTAATCGCGCATATACATACAGGCGGAAAGGGTACCTGACGAGCGCTCGACGTCCCAGATCCGCAGGCGGTTATGCAGGGCGATATTGAGGAAGCGCTCGGGAAATCTGCCGACGACGGTAAAGCGGACATAGCCGCGCAGGTAGCGTAAGATTTTCAGTAACACGACAGCCTCCTAGACAATGAACTCGACGTTCGTGATAAAGCCCTCGATGATCAGGGAGGAATCCGAGATACAGCGCAGATTCAGCCCGCGTCCGTTCAAGGACAGCACCATGCCGTCGGTGTTGACGCGGATGCAATCGGTCGAATACTCCAGTACACCGCGGCTGCCCTCGATCACGACCTCGCGGTTGCCGCTGAACTCGATACACGGCAAGGTACGCATCGGCGGCAATTCGCCCATGAAGCGGCGTTTTTGTTGCTTTTGATTTGACATAGAATCACCTGTATATGTTATGTGAGGATCGTCATATATATTATCGGTGATGTGTTTGAAAGCGAAAGAATTATTCCGTAACAGAAATATAATCATCAAAACAGCCGCTGCGTTCGGCGGGATAACCATGGCGATCCGCTACAGCGAAGAATGTTATCGCGGGATGGAGAAAGGGATCGGATTCTGTCTTGAGGTACTGATCCCATCGCTGTTTTTCTTCATGGTGATCGCGGCGTATATCGTTCAAAGCGGGATCTGCGAGATACTGTGCAGACCGCTGAGAGGCATATCCGAGAAGCTCTTTCGTCTGCCGCATGAGGCGACGGCGGTCATCCTCCTGTCCGTGATCGGCGGGTATCCGGTGGGAGCCTCCTGTGCCGCGATGATGGCTAAAGAAGGACGACTGAGCGCGTCACAGGCGGCGAAGGTCGCCTATATCGCGGTCGCGGCGGGACCGGGGTTTCTTATCAACTTTGTCGGTACGGCGCTGCTCGGAAGTCCCGGGGCGGGGTATGTGCTGCTGGGAGCGCAGATCTTCGCGGTCATTTTGACCGGCGTGATCGTCGGGCATACCGTGAAAAGCGAGCCTCTCGCCTATTCGTCGGCGGAGCATTTCAAAAGCGGAAATCTGTTGGTCAGCGCGGTACAGAACGCGTCGCGGGCGGCGTTCGGGATGTGCGCGATGGTGGTGATCTTCTGCGCGCTGAGCGAGGTGATGGATGCCGTGATACCGTCCGAAGCAATCTGCGATATTGCCTCGGCAATGTTGGAGATCACCAACGGCTGTCATCGAACCTGCGGTACGCTGCCGCTGTATTTCACGGCGTTTTTTGTCGGATTCGGCGGGTTATCCGTGCATTTTCAGATCTTTTCGATCCTCGGTGAATTGCCGGTGAAAAAGCATTTATTTTTCTTATTCAGAATTATAGAGGGTATAGTTGCCGCGCTCGTGACATATATATACCTTATGGTCATGCCTGTGACGACAACGGTGTTCAACTCTGTGGAAGTAACGCCCACCATCGGCAGATACGCGACCCTCGCGGGATCGGCGGCGCTGGTGCTCTCATCGCTGTTGTTCATCGGCTCAATTTCCAATCAAGCGGTTCTGAAAAGCAGAACGAATCGGAGGTAAGATATGTGCGGAATAGCAGGATGGTTTGACAATCATCGTGATCTAAGAGAAAACAGGGAAACGCTCATGGAGATGTCGGCGCAGCTAAGGCGGCGCGGTCCGGATGAGCACGGCGAATACATCAAGAAGGACTGCGCGCTGTTGCACAGACGGCTTTCGGTCATCGATCCCGAAAACGGTCAGCAGCCGATGAGCACGCTGTATCTCGGCGAAAAGTACACGATCGTCTATAACGGCGAGCTGTACAATACAGAGGAGCTGCGGCTGGAGTTGATGGTGGCGGGGTTCAGCTTTTCCACCCGCAGCGACACCGAGGTGCTGCTCAAGGCGTACTGCTACTATAAGGAAGCGTGTGTCAACAAGCTCAACGGGATCTATGCCTTTGCGGTGTATGAGGAAACATCGGGAAGGTTGTTCCTCTGCCGCGACAGGATCGGCGTCAAGCCGCTGTTTTATCATTTGTATAACGATGGGATCGTCTTCGGCTCGGAGATCAAAGCGATCTTGAAAAGCGGGTTGGTAAAGCCCGCGATCGATGAAGAGGGCTTGATGGAGCTGTTCTTCCTCGGTCCCGCCAGAACACCGGGGCGCGGGATATTGAAAGGGATCAGCGAGCTGTTGCCGGGACAATACGCGATCTATGACGGCGATACCCTGACGTCGCACCGCTACTATACATTGGTCGCGCGCGCGCATGAGGACGATGAGGAACAGACGATCGCAAAGACAAGATTTCTTTTGACGGACGCGATCGAACGTCAGCTGGTCAGCGATGTACCGATGTGCTTTTTCCTGTCGGGAGGGCTGGACTCGAGCATCATCTGTCAGACCGCCGCAAATTTCTATAAAAGAAATAACGAATCTCCGATCCACACCTACTCTGTTGAATATCGGGACAACAAGGCGTATTTTAAGGCAAGCCTTTTTCAGCCGAACGCCGACTATGATTTCATCAAATCGATGGTAGACAGTACCGAATCGCAGCATCATGAGGTGATACTGGATAACGAGGATCTTTTCTACGCGCTGTATCCGTCGGTGAGCGCGCGTGATCTGCCGGGGTATGTGGATATCGACTCCTCCCTGCTGCTCTTTTGCAGAGAGATCAAGCGGGATTTTACGGTCGCGTTATCCGGCGAATGTGCGGATGAGCTGTTCGGCGGCTATCCGTGGTATCACAATCACGACATCCTCTTTGAGGACTGTTTTCCGTGGTCGCGGGAACAACGGATCCGCAGGCAGGTTTTGAAAAGCGGGCTGCTACCCCATGGCGAGGAATATGTCAGACAGCGGTATCTGGATACGATACGCGCGGTCGATACGCTGCCCGATGACAGTCCCGTCGACAAGCGGATGCGCGAGATGTTCGCGCTGAACTATTACTGGTTCATGCAATGCCTTCTGGAACGGAAGGATCGCTGTTCGATGTACTCGGGGTTGGAGGTCAGGGTGCCTTTCTGTGATATGCGGCTGGTGGATTACGCCTATAATATGCCGTGGAGGCTCAAAGCCCTGGGCGGTCGCGAAAAGGGGATCATCCGCAAGGCGTTTGAGGATCGGCTTCCGAAAGATATCGTATGGCGTAAAAAAAGCCCCTATCCCAAAACACACAACCCGATCTATATGGAGCTGTGTCGGAATAAGGTCAGAGAGATACTGGATGATCCGTCGCGCAGGATCAATACGCTGGTTTCAAAAAAAGGGATCGCCGGGATCATGGAGCATCCGGACGAGATCACCTCGCCCTGGTACGGTCAGCTGATGAAAGCGCCGCAGATCCTGGCGTATCTGATCGAGATCGACGACTGGATGGAAAGCTATGATGTGGATATCCTGATATAAGTGCAGCTAAATCGGGCTTCACACATTATTCACAGTTTTTACCATTTGTCATAGAATGTTAATAAATCGGTCATTTTTTGTTGATGTAACCGTCAAATTTATCTGTTATGATATAGGCACAGTCAAGGAAAAATGATTTTGAAAGGAAGTGGCAGAATGAACGGCGCACAATACAGAAGCATGAGCGAGTATTTTTCGGGAACCAAAAAGCGTTCGACTACCGTCAAGGCGCTGCATGATGTTCTGCCGCTCGTGATGTACATTTTTTACCCGGTGCAGTTGATAGCGCTGGGGATCAACAACGGCTTTACAAGCGAGGTTTTCCTGAGATTTACCCTCATCCCGCTTTGTACCCTGATCGTTGTCACCGTGCTGCGCGCGATCATCAACGCGCAGCGTCCGTATGAAAAATACGATTACACGCCGGTTGTCAATAAAAAGACACACGGTAAGAGCTTTCCGTCAAGGCACACTGTCAGCGCCTATATCATCGCGATGGCTTTTCTGTATATCCAGCCGACCATTGGTATCATCATGCTGGCTGTCGCCACGATGATTGCCATCGTCAGAGTGATATCCGGCGTGCACTTCATCCGTGACGTTATCAGCGGTGCGTTGATCGGCATTCTCGTCGGCGTCCTCGGATTCTTCATTTTCTAAAACTCCCAAACACGTTTTTGCATTGTTTGTTTTCTTCATACTACTCCTCTGTAAGACCGCCTCACTCCCCCGAGGCGGTTTTACTTGTTCACGAAAAAAGCCGCCTCGAAATGGAAGCGGCTGAAACTTTATTCACTTGATGTTTCCGCGACTTTTTTCTTATGCTGGTTGACCTTGAGGCGGATATGATGGATCAGGGTAACGACGCCGGCAAACATCATCATGATGTAGAAGTTGATACCGCGGGTCGTGACCATCGTCGCGCTGAGCAGGACGGGGCTGTTGATGATCATCGCGAAAACGCTGTTGAAGATCGCTTCGCTCGCGCCGACAGCGCCGGGCAGCGGCACACAGTATGCGCCGAACCAGCAGTATGCCTCCAACGCGTAGACGTCCAGCACATCGACATGGGTTCCGGCAAGCTCGGGGATATTGTACATCGCGCCGTAAAATACCAGAACGCCGATGGAGATATAGGCGATACGCTCGGCAAAATTCAAGAGGAAGGATCCGAGCAGCGCCTTCTTCTTATTTTTCAGAAGTATGACAGATTTTTTGAAGCGGTGGACGGAAGCGTTGATCCTGCCGAGATACTCGCGCTTATGCTTGACGATATGCAAAAGCGCAAGCACATTGACGATCCATGTCGCGATCTTGATGACCGCCTTCTCGGAGATCATGATCATCAGATAGACGCTCAAAAACAGGAGCTGGACAAGCAATCCGATGATGATGCACGCCTTGACGACCCACGACTCGAGGTTAAAAAACAGCGAGGGACGCAGGATGAAGGTGATGATCGCGAGGACGATCAGCGAGGCGGTATACATGAAGAGATTGACCGAGAGGATCGCCGTCGTATGGGAGATCGGGATATCGTCCTTGACCATATAGAAAGCCGACGCGGGCTGACCGCCGGTCGCGGAGGGAGTGATCGCGGAGAAGTAGATATCCGCGGAAGCGTATGCGTAGTTGCGCGGGAGGCTCTTGCGATAGCCCATCGCGCGTGACAGCACACCGATAGACATTCCCTTGAAGCCGATATTCATCACCATACAGAGGAACGCGCCGATCAGGAAAGGAAGATGGATATCGCTGACGAAATCCATGACGGAGTTGAAGCTGAAACCGTCGTTGTTATTGAAGATGACAAAGAATGTGACGCCGATCAAGGCGGCTAAGACACAGACGTTGATGATATTCTTTCGCACAGCGTTCCTCCTCTCTTTCCACACTCATACATCGTTATTTTACCGCAAATAACCTCTACAGTCAAGTTACAATGTCCGCCGGCATTATCCGACGATTTCCGACACAGAGAAAACCGCCGCAGACAGATGATTTGCGACGGCTTTTCTCATATATTCAATTCATATACCTTACGAACGTTTTCGCCGAGTATCATGCGCTTTTCGTCATTGGTGAGCGAAAGCATCTGGTGAGCGTGGTTAACGAGGAACAATCGACATAGAGATTCGGGATATCGCAGAGCACGCGGCTCGCCTCTTCCCAGATCGACCAACCGCCGAAATGCGCGCCGACGATGGTCAGGTGATCGTAGATCTCGAGGATTGGGATCAGGCGATTGGGATTGGAGTTATCATAGCGCTTGTCGCCGGTATGCATCAGAATCGGCAGGGAGAATTCCTCGCACAGCTCGTAGATCTTCAGACAGCGGTAATCATCCACCTTGAAGTTCTGGATATCGGGATGGAGCTTGACGCCCTTGAGTCCCAAGGCGATCAGATGCTCGACATCCTCGCGCAGGTTCTCACTGTTGGGATGGAGCGTGCCGAGACCTGTCAGCCTGCCGGGAGCGTTCTTGACCGTCTCGGCGATGAACTCGTTGATAGACTGCACCTGCTTCGGGGTCGTCGCGACCGACTGGACGATGCTGTGATCGATGCCGGCTTTTTCGTTGACCGCCAAAAGATCGGCAGGTGTGCCGAGGCAGGCGGCGGTGGTATCATAAAACCTGTCCGTTCCCGCGACCGCCTTTGCGGCGATCTTTTCGGGATAGATGTGACAGTGGGAATCGATGACATAAAAACCGTTTTTCATCAGGCGGTCACCACGCTTGCGGCTTTTTGCAGACCGAGCTTTTCGACAGCTTCCTCGCGCATCTTATACTTGAGGATCTTGCCGGCGGCGTTCATCGGGAACGCGGAGACAAAATCGACGTAACGCGGGACTTTATGGCGCGCCATGCTTGCGGCGACAAAGTCCTTCATCTCCTGCTCGGTCATGGTCTCGCCCTCCTTGAGGATGACGCACGCCATGATCTCTTCGCCGTAGTTTTCGTCCGGTACGCCGATGACCTGAACGTCGGAGACCTTGGGGTTGGTATAGATGAATTCTTCGATCTCCTTGGGGTAGATATTCTCGCCGCCGCGGATGATCATATCCTTGAGTCTGCCGGTGATCTTGTAGTAGCCGTCCTCGGTCTTGCAGGCAAGGTCGCCGGTATGGAGCCAGCCGTCCTTGTCGATCGCCTTGGCGGTTTCCTCGGGCATCTTGTAATAGCCCTTCATGATATTGTAACCGCGCGCGACAAACTCGCCGTTGACATTGGGCGGGCACTCCTCGCCGGTCTCGGGATCGACGATCTTGCACTCGATCTCGGGAAGCTCTTTGCCGACGGTGGCGACGCGTACTTCGAGAGAATCATCGGTCGAGCTCATGGTGCATCCGGGAGAGGCTTCGGTCTGGCCGTAGACGATGGTGATCTCGGTCATGTGCATTTTATCGACGACCTCGCGCATCTTATCGATCGGACAGGGAGAGCCTGCCATGATACCGGTGCGCATATAGGAGAAGTCGGTCTTCGGAAAATCGGGATGCTCGAGCATCGAGATGAACATGGTCGGAACGCCGTGGAAGGCGGTGATATGCTCGGAGTTGATGCAAGCGAGCGCGGGCTTCGGCGAGAAATACGGCAGCGGGAAGATCGAGGCGCCGTGGGTCATGGAGGCGGTCATCGCCAGAACCATGCCGAAGCAGTGGAACATGGGAACCTGGATCATCATGCGATCCGCGGTGGAAAGATCCATGCGGTCGCCGATGTTTTTGCCGTTGTTGACGATATTATAATGGGTCAGCATGACGCCCTTGGGGAAGCCGGTCGTGCCGGAGGTATACTGCATATTGCAGACGTCGTCCTTATCGACCTGCGCCGCCATACGATAGACCTCCGCCTTGGGCGTTTTAGACGCGTAGCTGAGCGCTTTTTCCCAGGTAAGGCAGCCCTTCTGTTCAAAACCGACGGTGATGACGTTTCTCAAGAACGGCAGGCGCTTCGCATGGAGCTGTTCACCCTCCGCGGTGTTCTCCAGCTCGGGGCAAAGGCGCGCGATGATATCGCCGTAGGAGGTATCCTTCGCGCCGTAGGTGATGATCAGGGTATGGGTATCGCTCTGCTTCAAGAGGTACTCCGCCTCGTGAATCTTGTAGGCGGTGTTGACCGTGACCAGTACCGCGCCGAGCTTGACGGTCGCCCAGAAAGCGATATACCACTGGGGGACGTTGGAAGCCCAGACAGCAACATGGGAGCCGGCTTTGACGCCGAGCGAGATCAGCACGCGGGCAAATTCATCCACGTCGTCGCGGAACTCGGTATAGGTGCGGGTATAATCGAGCGAGGTATATTTGAACGCGATCTGATCGGGGAATTCCTCTACCATGCTGTCGAGGACGTCGGAGAAGGTCGCGTCGATCAGCGTTTCCTTTTTCCAGACAAATTTGCCGGTATGCGCCTTACCATGTGGGATCCCATACCAGCGAAATAAAGCCATCGTAGTTGACGGAACGCAGGGCTTTCATCATCTCGCGGATCGGCAGATCGCCCTCGCCGAGCAGACGATACTCAAGGCTGTCGCCGGTTTTGACAGCGTCGTTGAGGTGGACATGGCGTACATACGCGCCAAGGTTCGCGATGACCTTCGCGGGAGTCTCGCCTACCGTCAGGTATGCGGCGGACATATTCCACAGCGCCGCGACATAATCGTCGGCAAAATACTCGAGCGTATCGCGCAGCAAAGCGGTATCGGCATACAGCCCGCGGGTCTCGATCAAAAGGCTGATACGGTTCTTTTCCGCATCGGGCAGGATCGCCTCGATGACCTTTTTGACATTTGCGACAGCTGCGTCGTGATCGTCACACGCCTCCGCGCGCAGTCGGATATTGGGGATGCGGAGGTTGACCGCGATCTTTAAACAGCTTTTTATTTCTTCTACAGAATTATTATACAGTTTGGGATCACCGATATCGGTGATGACGTCGATACAGGGCAGCTTTAAATTGCGTTCAAAAAGCATCCTGAGGGTCGTCGCGGCGGAATACTCCTGAAAAACGCTGTCCTTCTCGGAAAAGATGCGGTTGCGGATATTATGGGGCTCGATGCCCTCGAAATGCAGATCTTCGGCGATTGTGCAAAATTCTTCAAAAGAATTATCATGCCAGCCTTTGGTGGAAAACGAAAACTTCATACCTTACTGCTCCTCATACACGATTTTGTTGACCGCGTTGACATAGGCGCGGATCGAAGCGCTGATGATATCGGTCGAAAGCCCTGTGCCGGAATAGATCTTTCCGCCGGCTCTGAGTCTGACGAGCGCGTTGCCCATCGCCTCTTTCTCCTGGGTAACGGTCTGGATATTGAAGTCATCCAGCTCGAAATGTCTGCCGATGATCTGATCCAGCGCGTTGAACGCCGCGTCGATCGGGCCGTCGCCCATCGAGATACCCGTGACGGGCTTGCCGTCCTTATTCAGGGTGATCTGAGCGGAGGCGGTGATGATGTTGCCGGAGTTGATGACATAATTCTCTACAGTGTAGGTGCTGGGAACCTGTAAAGCGGAGGACGCGACGATCGCGTCAAGCTCTTTGACACCGACCGCCTTTTTGCGGGCGATGCGGCGGAATTCCTCGTACACCTTGCGGATATCCTCGTCGGAGAGGTCATAGCCGAGCTTTTCGACCATATCGTGGATCGTATCTACGGTATCGTTGACGCTGAGCTTGATGCCGTCATCGGCGATCTCGCGGACTGTGGTATTCGCCTTGCCGCTGATGATCCACTCGATCTGATCGACGACGCGATGGATCTCCGTGGAACGGATATCGGCATAGAAGCCGTAGTTTTCTTTGATACTGGAAAGGATCGAAACAAACTCTCTAAGCGGGGTGACGTCGCCGGAAACAGCGGTCTTGACGCCGTCGGCGCCTTTTTTGACTGCCAGCACGGCTGCCGCGGTCGCAATATGGTTTTTATCGTTGACCTGTACGCCGATCTTCGCGTCGATGCCTTCGGTCACTCTCAGGACAAACTCGGCAAAATCGTCGGGCAGAAGGATCGCCGCGTCATCACAGACGGTGATCTTGGACGCGCCGGCTTGCGCCGCGATCCTGATCGCTTCTTTGAGGAAATCTTCCTCGGCAGAGGTCGCGTCCTGCGCGACAAACTCGACGTCGCCGCAGAGAGAAACGGCTTTTTCCACCATCTCGCGGATATAGATCAGCATCTTCGGCTGTTTTTTATGTAAGGAATACTCCATCACGGAGGAGGACATCGGAAGCTCGACGCGGATGCGCGGATGCGCGGTGGATGATAACGCCTCGGCTGCGCGATCGACGCTCGCAAGTGAGGTCGTCGCGGCAATGGAGATCACGCTGTTTTTGACAAAGGAAGCAATCGTGCGAACAAGCAATGTATCCGCCTTTGACGCGCCGATCTCGGAAAGCTCGATGGCATCTACGCCCAAGCGTTCGAGCTTGCGGGCGATCTCCAGCTTCTGTTTGAAGGACAGGTTGTTTTTAACATCGCATAAGGTCACATCGGAAATCTTGATTTGCTTCATAGTAGTTTCCTCTTTCTTTAGCATATTCGGGTGCGGGCAGTGCCCGCCCGTAATTGTCAACCGTCAATTGTCGATTGTAAAATAAAAAATTCCCCGAGGTTCTCAAACCTCAGGGACGAATCTCTTCGCGGTACCACCCTGCTTACCGTAGAAACGGTCACTCACCGGGCTCTGACAAGCCCTCTGTCATGATAACGGGACACGCCGTAGCCGCTTACTGAACCGGAGTGTTCAGCGGCTCTGCTCCGAAATGAGACTCCACGGATATTTCGCTGTCGCCTTTCACCAACCGGCGGCTCTCTGAAAGCGTCATATAAGGGATAATTTCATCAACGCATTTAGGGTATTTTT
>OMTA01000093.1 GCA_900313895.1 uncultured Eubacteriales bacterium
ATTAATTATGTGCTATAATATAATCAGCAAAGAGGACAGCGGCGGCTGTTTCGACACCCTTATGAGAGGAGGGTGTTGCGTATGGAATACATAATCTGCTTCGCATTATTGGTAACGATTATCGTTCTGTGCATAAAGAAATAACCGCCCTGTAGTACCAGTACAGAGCGGTTAAACCTAGTTTAATCTTTCTATCTGCGAAACAGCCCATGCTGTTCCCTTTGCACTCTCATTATATCCGATAATCATCATTTTGTCAATAGAGAGGTGATACAATGCCCGAGAAAGAAGGCACCGCCCAGACAAGGGCAAAGAACAAGTATAACGCGAAGGCTTACGACAGCCTAAGGATCGTCGTAAAGAAAGGACGTCGGGAAGTCATCCGCGCTCACGCTGAGGCTCACGGCGAATCCGTCAATGGTTTTGTCAACCGCGCGATCGACGAAACGATGAAGCGCGACGGCGATCCAACCGCTACAGATTGAATATCATACAAATGCGCCCGCACAGGCTTGACGGCTTGCGCGGGCTTGTCTTTTTGGTTCATTAGGGTAATTCCATGCCTAGCCGTCGAAAACGCGATACAGGGCAAATCTGAGGCTGTTACGGCAGCGATAAACACTTCAACGAATCAAGCTTGCGTTCGAGGTCATCGAAAGTGTCCGGGTCATTCAAGGCGATTGCCCTCGGGCATGATTGCCACTCCCGGCGACAAAAGCGGTCAAGATAATCTTTGCGCCGCCCTGTATTTCCGAACGAGAGTATCAGCGAGGTGTTGTCGAGGAATCCGTCACAGTAGATACTTGTCCTCGTATTGCTTCGATAATGAGGACATATGACATTGGCTGAGATCGTCCGCTCGTTCTTATCCTTTGCAGGCATAGTCACCACTCCCTGTATTGATTTTGTGTGGTGATCTATGTACCCGCGCAGAAACAACTATTTTTCGGCGATCTTCTCGAGAGCTACAGCGACTCGATCCAGTCGATCAAAGGTCAAAATGCGGATCGCTCGATCAAGGTCTGCGTCCGTCAGCTCCTCATGCTGCCGCTTGGCTTCGCTGATAATCTCATTGATAGCCTTAATCAATCGCGCATTATCGCTCGCACTGTCAAAAATATTTCTATCACACATAGTTTACCTCCTCAAAATCTTGGTGTTGTCCGTCAAAATTCAGCTCGATCATGCCCGTGCTGCCGAATTTATTCTTTTCAACGAGTAACTGCGCCTCGTTCGGCGGGTATATATACCGATTATGTTCATTATCAAAGGTCTTGTCCTGCGCATACGGTCGGGACAGCAAAAAGATATAGTCACCGTCTTGTTCAAGCCCGGAGGATTCTTTGAGGTCTGCCATCGTCGGAGGCTTCGGCTTGGTTAGGCTGCTGTCAGGGCGTCGGAGTTGTGACAGCAGGATCACGCGACAGCCTGTGCGCTTGGCGGCTTGCTTCAAAGTTGACGAGATATAGTCGATCTTTGTTCGGGTGTTTTCCTCGCGTCTTAGCGTCTGTACAATCTGAGCATAGTCGATAACCGCTACGTCGGGCTTCTTGCTCAGGATATACCCGCTGATACTTTCGACTGCGGTCATATCGTCAATAACTATCAGGCGGCGACGCGCTCCCGAAGTGTCAAAATATTCGCTGATCCTATGCCTGATCTTTTCGTCAGGCTGATGATGAAGCGTCGAGGAATCAACGCGGCACCCTCGCATGGCGAGTTTTTCAAAGATCATCTCCTGCGTCATCTCCAAAGAGAAAAACGCTGCTGTTCTGCCGTATGAGGTCATATTTTGAACGATATTCAACGCAAAGGTTGTTTTACCGACAGACGGTCGCGCTCCGATAATCGTCAATGTACCACGCCGAAGTCCTCCGGTAAGGCTATCAAGCCTCTTGCACCGGGTGTACAATGTAGCAACAGGCTTGGATAGGCTTTCTACGTAGCGGTCATAATCCGCGCTGCCGTAGTCCCTCAGATCGGGTGTGTAGGCGTCAACGGCGATATCGTGAATCTCCTGTAGCTTGTCCGGCGTCAAGGTATCATCTGCAATCGCATATTCAATCCGTTCATAGATAAATCGCTTTTGCGCCGCCTCTTGCAGGGCTTGCATATGGGCGTCAAGGTTCGTAGAACGGAATACGGTTTGGCAACAGGTCAAAAGCTCCTCTCTGGTATCTGAGTCTTTCAATCCCGCAATAATCAAGGCTTGGTCATAGTTGCCGGAGGTTTTCTTATAGGCTGACAGGATCGCTTGATACATATCGCGGTGAGAATCCGAGGTAAACAAATCCATGCTCAATCGCGGTACATATTCCCCGAACAGGTCAGGGTATTGTATAACACACCCCAATACAGTGCGCTCACTCTCAAATACGGTATTATTCATCGTCATACGTCACCTCCTCTCCTCGGTATGCGGGCGCATAATTAGCATACATCGACGCCGTACCGTCAGCGACTTGGCTTGACGCGACGGCATTGTAATAGCTCTCGAACTTAGAACCGAACAAAGTATCGGGACGAAGAAATTTTGACATATCTGTTCCTTGCCACTCCATAACCTTGCTAACAATAACCACCTTTATTTGTTCAACAGTGTACCCCTCTTTCAGCCTTGCGGCCAGGTGCTTGACAGTATTCGCGGTATTAGCTCGATAATGAGTCCCGACTTTTTGATTCAGATAGCCGATAATCTCGTCAATCTCGCGACTATATCTCTTATTTCCTTCTTTCTTTTCTTTAAGTGTGGTCGCTCGTTGGTCGCTTGATGGTCGCTCGTTGGTCGATATGTTGGTCACACCTTGATAATCATCGTACGAAATCACAGTGATAATCGAGAATTTCGTTGTCGATTTGATGGCTATATCGTTGGTCGATTTTAGGTGAGTCAAAGCTGTTCTGATCTCACGCTCCGACAAATTCAATTCTTCTGCAAGAGATTTTCGGCTCGTTACAACTTGACCTCGGTGAACGGTGATACCCTCAAAATCACGTTCGGTAAAATTCGCTGTTAAAATCAGATGTAGAAAAACGCGAAATGTGTTTGAGTTGTGATACCAACGCCAATCTTTAATGCTTCGCGGTAGGGTAACAAAGCCGTTATATTGAATACTCACGATATACGCCTGATCCCGCCGACTGTAGCGGCAGGACGCGGCGCGAACTTCTCAGCGGTCGGATCGTTCATATACTCGATCAATGTATCAAGGTTCAGCAGAATCTTTTTACCCGCCTTGACTGTCGGGAGTATGCCATCCAGACACAGGCGTCTGATATGATAAGGCGTCATAGCCGTATGAGGGTCAAGGGCTTTCAGCTCCTCGGACGCCTCTGTGATCGTCCGCATACGCGGGAGTTTCAGATTATTCATAGTATACCTCCTGATTATAATTTCATGTTTACAGCCCCGGCAGGATATGATATACTGTCCCTAGGGCTGATCGTCGCGCTCGATTTGGCGCAGTCCTTCACCGTCCGAGGTACCCGCATACCTCGGGCGGTATTTTTATTGTGCCGATGGTGTAGCGGCAAGCTCAGCAGCGCGGTCAGCCGCTACGTTATCAATAATCGAATAGATACGCGCCTTGTCGTCGTTCGACAACTCACGACGAAGCTTCCGCGAAAAATTGCAGTCAGCTATTCCTAATGCTTCGGCGATCTCCCATAGCATGACATGATTATCGCTTGCATATTTACGGATATCCGTATTTGCCTGAGCCATCTGCTCCCCTCCTTTATTTCAAATTTAGCCGAATTATTCAACTACAACACAAATTATACTGTTATAATTCGATTTTGTCAAGTGCTTTTTAAATTACACCTTGACAACAACAATTTTTGTGTTATAATGTAATCGTACAGAGTTATGACATTTTTATACCAAAGGAGATCACCACAATGAAAACACTTGACATGGAACTGTTCGCCAAACGGCTGAAAGAAGCACGACAGAATAAAGGAATCAAGCAAAAGGAACTGTCTGAAATTACAGGTATATCTGTAGCCATGCTCTCAGCATACGAAAACCCCAACGCAAAAGCCGGAAAGAATCCGACATTGTCGACTGCTTATACACTTGCAAACGCCCTTGACGTTCCGATCGATTGGTTGTGCGGATTAGATGATAGAAATACCCATCAAAATACAGAGATTATACTGACAAGTTTATTGTCTTTCATTTTTGATAATCCATATCGTACAAATATAAAAAGAGAATGGTGGGAAAACCCAAACGCAACTGATTCGAGAGATGGAATAATGCTGTGTTGGCTAGAAGCAGTTGTCGAAGACAGCAGTTTAATGTCTGAATTCTTAAGCAAGGCAATAGAGTTGAAGCTTATTGCTCAAAAGGATATCCTTACATCTGATATGCTTGAAACACTCAAAAAAAATCTTATTGATCGATATAGCAATATAGAGTGGAAATCGTTGATTTGTTATAACGATTGTAAAGAAGGCGACTTTTATGGCAACAATCAAACAGAGGAATAACGGCAGTTATCAGATCACAGTGTCCTGCGGCTATGATATGAACGGTCGGCAGATACGCCGCACCATGACATACACGCCCGAGAAGGGCATGACCGCAAGACAGATCGACAAAGAGGTACAGACACAGGCTGTCCTGTTCGAGGAAAAGTGCGCCCAAGGTCTGGTGATGGACGGTCGGATGAAATTCGCCGACTTTGCCACCGAATGGATGAAGCACAAGAAAGTCGAGCTGCGTCCGAAAACGTATGCAACATACGAAAACCTGCTTATCAGGATCAACGCCGCGATCGGTCATATGAGAATCGACCGCATACAGCCTCGGCACCTGCTCAGCTTTTACGAGAATTTAGCCGAGGGCGGCATTCGAGCCGATACCAAGTATAAGTGCCTGATCGACCTTGACGCCTATATGAAGGAGCACAAGCTGTCTAAGGCGGCTGTATCACGTAGCGGAAACACAGCAGAAAGCAATATACTGTCAGTGACGAAAGGCAATAACTGTTCCCGCAAAACCGCCGAAGGGATCGCCGAAGGGCTGAGTCTGCCGCTACGAGAGGTATTCTCCCCGATAGGCGTCGACAAACCCCTATCTTCAAAAACGATCCTGCACTATCACCGCCTGATCTCCTCGATTCTCAATACCGCCGTCGAATGGGGCGCACTGATATCAAACCCATGTGGCCGGACGAAGTCGCCGCGCGTAGAGCGAAAGGATCCCCGGTATCTGGACGAAAAACAGGCAGCGGTACTGCTCGACCTTCTCGAGGGTGAGGAACTGTTATATAAAACGGCGATCCGCTTTCTACTGTTCACAGGTCTGAGGCGTGGCGAAATGCTCGGGCTGAATTGGTTTGACGTTGATTTTGACAATTCTATCATGCAAGTATGCCGATCCTCACAGTACCTACCCGATAGAGGCATATATGAGGACGGAACAAAGAACAGCTCATCAAACCGCGTTATCAAACTACCTCAAACAGCAATCACAGATTTGAAACGATACCGCACCCATCAACTACAGAATCGTCTGCTGATGGGTGATAGATGGCAAGAATCCGACAGGATTTTCACCACAATGGACGGCTCTCCCCTACACCCCGACACACTCTCCCGATGGTTCACGAAATTTATCAAAGCGCACGCCGACGAATTACCGTATATCTCCCTTCACTCGCTCAGGCATACAAACGCGACCTTGCAGATCGCGGGCGGCGTTCCGATCACCACCGTTGCAAGTAGGCTCGGACACGCTGACACCACCACCACAGGCAGGATATACGCCCATGCGATCAAGTCAGCCGATGAAGCTGCCGCCGAAACGCTCGAAAGCCTCTTGACGCCGTCCCTCAACAGGAATATCGGATAAAACAAAATCAGCACGCCTCCGTCTGTGAAGTGTGCTGATCTTTTATATCGTAGCGGATCGCCCTTTTTAGATGTGTAAAATATCAAAATATGTTCCTGCTTTGTTCCTGTTTTGTTCCATCGGTCTATCTAATCCCCGACCTTTTGGCTCCCCCACGAGCTGATGTTTATTTGATGTTTATTG
>OMTA01000042.1 GCA_900313895.1 uncultured Eubacteriales bacterium
TGGTTATTGTAGTGCCTGCGGCGCGAGAGGGTGACCTGCGGTCACGCGGGTCGTCGAGGCGCCGACCCCTACGGGTCAAGTTGCCGTGCAACCGAATTCGGATCAATATCGGAAAGGTTAGCCCCTCATCCGTCACCTGCGGTGACACCTTTTCCTTGCAGGAACGACAACCCTTTTGTCCGCGTTGCGGACATTTCCCCTATCAGGGGAATTTCCCCGAGGGGAAGGCTTTAATTTGCTTCGCTTGCGAAAGGGGATCAGAGGGCTTGATCGACGGCGCTGAGGACTTCGCCGACTTTTTCGTGGATGACGAGATCGGCGAGCTTGTCGTACGGGGTGGCGTCGCGGTTGATCAGCACCATTTTGTTGCCGCCGAAATAGCGGATATAGGAAGCGGCGGGATAGACCGTCAGGGAGGTTCCCGCGACGATCAGGACATCCGCGGAACGGATATCGTCGAGCGCGGACATGACGGTGTCTTCCGGGAGGGGCTCTTCGTAGAGGACGACGTCGGGCTTGATGACGCCGCCGCAGTCGCACGTCGGGACGCCCTCGCTTTCGGCAATTTTCTCGACGCCGAAAGCTTTGCCGCACTTCATGCAATGGTTGCGCAATACGGAGCCGTGGAGCTCATGGACGCGGCGGCTGCCCGCTGCCTGGTGGAGTCCGTCGATGTTCTGGGTGATGACGGACAGGAGTCTTCCCTCTTTCTCCCATTTGGCGAGGGTCAGGTGGGCTTTGTTGGGCTTTGCCGTGAGGCAGAGCATTTTTTCGCGGTAGAAGCGATAGAACTCCTCGGGCTTGCGGATGAAAAAGGTATGGCTGAGGATCTCCTCGGGCGGATAGTCGAATTTTTGATGATACAAGCCGTCTACCGAGCGGAAATCGGGGATGCCGCTCTCGGTGGATACGCCTGCTCCGCCGAAAAAGACGATGCGCTTTGCGCCTGATACGATTCGGGTCAACTGTTCGATTGCGGTCATAGGGATCCCTCCGTTGATTTGATACCTTCAGTCTAGCACAGGAAAACGGATTTTGCAATCACTATTGTAATGATTTCGAAGGGCATTTGGTGATAGGCTTGCCGGTCACGCGGGATGACATCTGCTGAATGGGCAGAATGAAAAAAACGCCGCTTCGGATGAAGCGGCGTTTGAATTTGTTGTTTATTTTGAATTGAAGATCGACATGATGTCGTAGAAGCTGTCGTCGTCATCGGTGGAGTCGGTCTCGACCTTGGGAGCGGCGGGAGCGGTCTCCGCGGCAGCGTCGAGGAGCTGGTTCTTCTCGGGGGTAGAGGACGGGAACGCACCGGAGTTGTCGTTGGTGGAACCGCAACCGGTCGCGATGACGGTCACGCTGATCTCATCCTTCATATCCTCATCGATGACAGCACCCCAGATGATGTTGGCGTTCTCGGCTGCCTTCTGAGCGACCATGGTGGACGCGGCGTCGATATCGTCGAGGGTGATATCGGGGGAAGCGGTGACATTGATGATGACGCCGGTAGCGCCGTCGATCGAGGTCTCGAGCAGGGCGGAAGAGATCGCCATATCAGCGGCGACGACTGCCTTATCCTTGCCGGTAGCCTTACCGATGCCCATGTGGGCGAAGCCCGCGTCACGCATGATAGCGGAAACATCGGCGAAGTCGAGGTTGACAAGACCGGGTACCACGATCAGGTCGGAGATGCTCTGTACACCCTGGCGGAGGACGTCGTCCGCGATAAGGAACGCGTTCTGGAGGGTGATGGAGGTATCGGAAACGTATTTGAGGCGCTCGTTGGGAACGATGATCAGTGAATCGACACAGGCGGAAAGCTCTGCGATACCCTGCTCAGCCTGAGCCATACGCTTTTTGCCTTCAAACGCAAAGGGCTTTGTGACGACCGCGACGGTCAGGATGCCCATATCCTTGGCGATCTTTGCGACGATGGGAGCAGCTCCCGTACCGGTGCCGCCGCCCATGCCGGCGGTGATGAATACCATATCGGTATCCTTGAGAAGCGCGGAGATCTCCTCGCGGTTTTCTTCGGCGGCAGCCTGTCCGACTGTGGGCAGAGAGCCTGCGCCCTTGCCGCGGGTAGCTTTTTCACCGATCTGTATCTTTTCCTGAGCCTGCGAAAAACGCAGAACGTGCTCGTCTGTATTGATCGCGATAAACTCAACGTTTTTGACATCCATTTTGATCATGCGGTTGACTGCGTTTCCGCCGCCGCCGCCGACGCCGATTACTTTAATGACAGGTAATCCGCTTGCGGGATTTTTTTCAACTTCAAAAGCCATTTTTTATCCTCCTTATGGGTATATGCAGGTTTATTCATACCGATAAAGCCACGCATACGCATAATATTACACTTTATCATATTATAAGGTAACACATATCGGCGATAATTTCAATCTTTTTTTCAAATATTTGCAAATTTTTAATGATTTTTTCGAAATATGACAGGGGTTTCTTGGGCAAAAATCACGTCGGTATGATCATCGATCACGAAAAGGGTTACTGTTCGGCGTAGTAATTGCCGTCCTCGGGCGCCCACTCGTAGTTTTGATCTTCGCCGTAGTAGGCTTGATCGCCGCCGTTATCATAGCCGCCTTCTTCGCCGCCCGCGTTCTCGCCGTTGTCGTAGTTGCCCTCGCCGCCGTCGCCGTTATTTTCGCCGGCGTTATTATCGGGGGCGGCTGAAGCGCCTGTGGGTGAGGTGGGGTTCTGGGGCGCGTTGACGTCGATGCTCTTGTCCTCGTCGAAATAGGAGCGCTTTGTATCGTTACAGCGGGACACATCGAGGGTACCGCGGATCTGGCTGTCCGGGTTGACGTCGATCTTGGTAGTGATGATCGTCATGGCGGTGCGGATCTTGTAGCTGATATCCTCGGGGATGCCGATCTTGACCTTGATCCTGCCCTCGTAGGTGAAGGTGATGGACGCGGTGTTGGTCGCGTCGACCTCGGTGATGCCCTGGTAGCCGTTATCGGCAAAGACCTGGGTGATGTTTTCGATCATATTGACGACGGTTTCGTCCTCGTACTCGACATAATCGCCGATATCGCCGGAGATCAGCTTGGGCCCGATGAAGATCGGCAGATCGTACTTGCTTTTATCCGCGACGCGGTTGAGGATCCTGCCCTTTGTGCTGATGACGAGATACTCGTTGTCGGAGATCTTGACAAGATAGCCTTCGACCGCCTCGGTTACCTCGATCTTGATGGTATCGGGGATCTTGAAGCCGACCTTGACGTCTTCAAAATAAGGGAAGCTCGCCTTGATACGCTTGGCGGCGGGCTCTTTCGGTGCCATGAAGATATTGGTTCCCTCTCCGATATCGCAGACGTCGATGATATCGCTCTCGTTATAGAGGTTGTTGCCGATGACCTCATAGTTCTGGGTCTTGAACAGTACCGTCAGCGACAAGATAACGCCGACAACGATGACGACCGCGATGATGATCACGAAGCTGAGAACCTTTCTGAGCTTGCGGCGGAAGGGAGAGATCGGCTTTTTGCGGGAGGGTGACGCGGCGTGCTCGCGCACTTTTTCCTGCGGCTCTTCCTCCGGCGCTTTCTCTTCGGCTATCTCTTCCTTTTCGCCGACCTCATCGACGTAGAAGTCGTTATAGTCATCGGAAAACTCCGACAGCATCGCGTCTTCTTTATCGCTCTCGCGCACTTCCTTGAGGTGCGGCTTGGGGAGAATATTCGGTTTTTTGAACTTCTTATTCTTCTTTCTTTTCACGTCGGACTCCTGTGCGCCGCCGAGCGGCACGGTGATCGTATTCTTTCGGGAGGAGCAAGCCCCTCCCCTACATATTATAACTTTTTGATGTCTGCGCCGAGGGACGAGAGAACCAGCTCGAGATCCTCGTAGCCGCGCTCGAGGTATTCGATGCCCTCGACCTCACTGGTTCCGCGGGCGCAAAGAGCGGCGACGACCAGCGCTGCCGCACCGCGCAGATCGCGGGCGTGGACATGGGCGGAGAGCAATCGGCGCACGCCGTCGACCACGGCGACCCTGCCCTCGACGCGGATATCCGCGCCGAACCTGCACAGCTCGCTGACATGGCTGTAACGGCTCTCAAACATATTCTCAACAAAAACGGTCATGCCGTTTGCGACAGACGCGACGCTCATCATGGGCGCCTGGGCGTCGGTCGGGAAGCCGGGATACGGCATCGTCCGGATCAGCTTTGGGCCGGTCAGACGGTAGGGTGAGCGAAAAACGATGCCTTCGCCCTCGCTCTCTATCTCACATCCGCACTCCCTGAACACGGGTATGATGGACTCGAGGTGGGAGGGGATGATGCTTTTGAATCGGATATCCGAGCCTGTTACCGCGGCGGCGGACATCAAGGTCGCCGCGACGATACGGTCGGGGATGATCGCGTGGGAGGCGGGACTTAAATGCCTGACGCCGTCGATGATGACGGTGCTCTCCCCCGCTCCGGATATTTTGGCGCCGCAGGCGTTGAGATAATCCGCGAGATCGGTGATCTCCGGCTCGCGCGCGGCGTTGCTGATAATGGTGGTGCCCTCGGCAGTGGCGGCGGCGATCATGATGTTTTCCGTCGCGCCCACAGAGGGAATGGTCAGCGCGATGTTCGCGCCGTGGAGGACATCGTTGACGCGGCAATCCAGCTCGCCGTGATCCTCGCAGATCTCGACGCCCATCTCGCGCAGGGCGCTCAGATGGAGGTCGATGGGTCTGGGTCCCAACTCGCATCCGCCGGGAAAAGACATCCGCACCCGGTCGAAGCGCGCGATCATCGCGCCCAGAAAGATGATGGAGGATCGCATTTTGTGCATCAGCGAAGAGGGGATCTCGCTGCGGGTGACGCTCTCGGTATCGACGATCAGGACGTCACCCTCGCGCCGCGCCGTGCAGCCTATGTATCGCAGGATCGTCAGGGACGCTTCGACATCCGACAATCGCGGACAATTGAACAATACGCTTTCGCCGCGGCATAAGAGGCTTGCCGCGAGGATCGGCAAGGCGCTGTTTTTTGAGCCCTGCACCCGAACCTCTCCCTGAAGCGTTCTGCCGCCCTCCACTATATACATCGACACACCCATACACCCTTTCAAACAGAACTCTATGCTTGATATTCTATGTATGAACGGGTGGGGATGTTACAATCGGGATAAGGGATGGATCTGCTTTTCGGAAAGGGGATTTGGCAGAAGGGTCGACGGACGAGCAATGAGACTCCCCTGCTAGGGGAGATGGGCAAAGCCCAGAGGGGTGGGCCGTCTCCGGCGAGGAACGTCCCTACGACAAAAGAATTTGCTTTGCGGGAGGAGCAGCAGAGGTCGGTAAGTTTACTGACGCTCGCTGAGAACTTCTTTGATGGTTTTATAGATGCGCTCGTTGGCGTCGGTGATCGCCATTTTTTGCGCGTTTTTGCGGTATTTTTCCTGCGTCTTCGGATCGATCAGGATGCTGTCGACGGTCTCGCAGAGCTTTTCACCCGTCAGATCCTTTTGCTCGATGACCAATGCCGCCTTTTTGTCCGCCATCGACATGGCGTTATGGAACTGGTGGTTCTCGGCGACAAACGGCGAGGGGATCAGGACGGCGGGTCTGCCCTTCGCCTGAATCTCGGAGAGGGTGATCGCGCCGGCGCGGGAGACGACGAGATCGCACGCCGCGAGGCAATCGCTCATGTTGTCGATATAGGTGCGGACATCGAGGTTGTCGCAGGATTCGGGATCGACGCCGCGGGCGCGGAGCATATCGACGGTATAGCCGCCCTGCTGGCCGTAGGCGTGGATGTGGTAATACTTTTTGTCCTTTGCGGAGCGCGCCATCAGCTCGACCATCGCCTCGTTGATACATTTGGCGCCCAGTGAACCGCCGAAGGAGAGAATGATCGGGCGCTCGAGCTGCTCGAGCCCGAGGCGCTGTTTTGCCTCATCGTGCTTTGCCGAGAGGATCGCGGGTCGGATCGGGTTGCCGGTCGTCACGAATGTCGCCTTGGTATCGAAGTGCTTTTTGGCGGCTTCGTTGGCAAGCATGACGCGGCTGACCTTTTTCGCGAGCATCTTGTTGGTGACGCCGGGATAGGCGTTCTGCTCGTGGATCACCGCCGGATAACCGAGGTTGCAGGCGGCGAGGATGACGGGGCCGCTGACGTAGCCGCCCGTGCCGATACAGATATCGGGGTCGAACTCACGGATGATCTTCTTCGCGAGCGCGCGGGAGGTGAAGGAACGGGCTACCGTCTTGATATTATGGATCGTGCTTTTCGGCGAGAGGCTGCGTTTGAAGCCGCTGATCACGACGGATTTGATCGGAAAACCCGCCTCTGAGACCAAACGCTGTTCCATGCCGTCGCGGTTGCCGATGAACAGGAACTCCGTATCGGGCTCCTGCTCTTTGATATAGCCCGCTATCGCGAGCGCCGGATTGATATGTCCGGCGGTTCCGCCGCCGGCGAGTAATACTTTCATAATAACACCTGAGCTTAGTGTGGGGTGAATCGGAATCGGGTGCGGGCAGCGCCCGCCCAAAATTCCTAACTCCTAATTCCTAACTCCTCATTCTTTGTTTGTGGGATTGCCACGGGCTCGACACGCGTGTCAAGCCCTCGCAATGACAGTCGGATCATGACTTTTCTATATTAGAGGTACGGGATACCGAGAGGATGACGCCCATCTCGAACATCAAGGTCAGAAGCGACGAGCCGCCGTAGCTGAAGAATGGCAGCGAGATACCGGTATTGGGCAGCCAGTCGGTGATGACCAGAATGTTCAGGATGACCTGAAGTCCGATATGGGAGATCAGTCCGATACCCAGCAGTTTGCCGAAACGGTCGCGGGCGCGCAGCGAGATGACAACGCCGCGCCATACCAGCAGCGCGAAGATCAGAAGGATCAGCGCCGCGCCGATCAGACCCAGCTCCTCGCAGACGATCGCGAAAACGAAGTCGTTCTGCGGCTCGGGGAGGTAGAGGTACTTTTGGCGGGACTGGCCGAGTCCGAGTCCGAACAGACCACCGGAGCCGATCGCGTAGAGGCTGTTGCGGGTCTGCCATGTCTGCTGCCACTGGTCGTTGTCCTTGTAGACAAGCGCCTGACCCCAGCCGTCCATACGCTCCATCGCGTAGGTCAGAAGTCCGGTCACCCACAAAAGGATGATGACGCCGACGAGCGCGATGCCGCCGATGATCAGCCACTTGAGCTTGATACCCGATACGAACAGCATGATGACCGTCAGTATCGAGATGATGACGATACAGGAATAATGGGGCTCGAGCAGCAGCAGGAACGCTGTGGATGCAAGTACTGCCGCCGCGGGGAGAATACCGTATTTGAAGGTATTCATGCGATCGTAGTATCGGCTGCCCCAGTGAGCCAGGAATAGGATGATCGCGAATTTACTGATCTCCGACGCCTGGATGCCGAAGATATCGCCGATACCGATCCATCGGTGAACGCCGCCCTCCTGAGCGGGCAGGATCAGTACCAATAACAGCGCGAAATAGCTTACGCCGAGGATCAGAGCGGAAAATCGATGGTAATAGTGGTAATCGACATAGGAGACCGCGATCATGACCACCAATCCGATGACGGCAAAGATCAGCTGTCGCTTTAAGTAGTAGTAGCTGTCGCCGAGTTCGTAGTAGGCGACAGGGTAGCTTGCGGAAAACATCATCGTCAGTCCGATGATCAGAAGAGAGAGGATGATCAGCACAAAGGGGACGTCGAGGCCCTTGCCGATCGACAGAAGTGAGAAGCGGATCTTGCGGCGCTCCGGGGTCGTGCCGTTTGCGTCGGGCTGAGAAGCCGCTCTTCTGCCCGATGTATGTGAGGCGGAAGCACGGCGCGCGCGATGGCGCTCATAGTCGCGTCTGCGCTCGGCGGAGGTATGTTCAATTGTACTCATTTCGCCTCAATCCTTTCATATGATAGTTGGTGGTTGGTAGTTTGAATCAGGTGCGGACAAAGTCCGCCCGAAATTGTCAACTGTAAATTGTCAATTGTCAATTGATCATGCGCCGCGGACGCCGAAGATCACCAGCAGCAGGGCGATCAAGCCGCATACGGCGGTAAAGCCCGAGAACACGCAGACAATCTTTGTTTCCGACCAGCCGCACATCTCGAAATGGTGGTGGATCGGGCTCATTTTGAAGATGCGTTTGCCGTGGGTGAGCTTGAAATAGCTGACCTGGAGCATGACGGAGAACATCTCGATCAGGTACATCAGCGCGATCAGAAGGAGCAGCAGCTGCATATCCATCGCGAACGCGATCGCGCAGACGATGCCGCCGAGGAACAGCGAGCCGGTGTCGCCCATGAAGCATTTGGCGGGGTGGAAGTTCCAGACAAGGAAGCCCAGACAGCCGCCTGCGACAGCCGCCGCGAACAGGGCGTTCGCCTGATGCTCGAGCACGGTAGCGATCAGCATCATGAACAGGGTCGCGAAGAAGGTGATCGAGCCGTCGAGTCCGTCGATACCGTCGGTCAGGTTGACGGCGTTGACGATGCCGACCATCACGATCGCCATGATGATATAGTAGAAGAAGCCCAGATCGACATAGCCCGCGAAGGGGATGAGGATGCGGGTATCATCCTTACACAGGTACATCAGGAACAGGTAGATCGCCGCGGCGAGGAACTGGAGGGCGAGCTTCTGGATCGCGGTCAGACCGAGGTTGCGCTTTTTGACGACCTTGACATAGTCGTCGATGAAGCCGATGGCGCCGTTGAGCAGCGCGAAGATCAGTCCGACAAAGACAAAGCAGCTGACGGAATCCATGCCGCCGTGGCCGATGGCGTATAGCAGCACGCCCGCGGAGGTCGCGATGGTGATGCCGATGATGAACATGATGCCGCCCATCGTGGGGGTACCCTGTTTGTTTTTGTGCCACTTCGGCCCGATCTCGAGGATCGTCTGGCCGAAATTCAGCTTATGCAGAATGGGTATCAGGAATTTTCCGATAACGGCGGTGATCAAGAAGGATACGACAGCCGTTCCGAACGCCCAAAAACCTAGTTCCATAGTTACACCTCATTTTATTCCATTCTCTTCGGCTGTCGCCGAAGCTGTTTACATCCGCTAATCGTTTGTTCCCTCGGTCGAGAAGTTGACGGTGATGACCGTACCGGGAGCGACCTCTTCTCCCTCGGGGATACTCTGGGAGATCGCCGTGCTCTCGGCGGAGGATACCTGTCCCGTGACGCTGACGTTGACGCCCGCTTCGGCGGCTAGGTAGTTCGCGTCGGAGACGCTGAAGCCCTCGAAGTTGGGTACGGCGACCTTCTCGGAGGAGCTCTCCTGATCCGTATACAGCACG